>JAAYCX010000089.1 GCA_012729555.1 Acidobacteriota bacterium | reverse complement strand
CCCGTGCTCTGCGCCAACCTGCTCAAGCCGGTGGCGCGCGGGCACGAGGCTGCCGAGACCGGGTTCCGCCTCTTCCGTCCCTTCTTCCTCTGGTTCGACCGCCTGTTCTCCCGGATACGCGAGCGCTACGGTTCGGCCGTGGCCCATATCCTCGATTTTCGGCTCCCCTACTTCGGCGCCTTCGTCCTGATCGTCGCGCTGATGGGATTTTTCTTCATGAGGATGCCCACCGGCTACCTTCCCGACGAGGACCAGGGGGTGCTGCTGACGCTCGTCCAGCTCCCCCCCGGCTCGACCCAGGAACAGACGATCGAGGTCCTGGAGAAGATCCGGAACCATTTCCTCGACAACGAAAAGGAGACGGTGGAGGAGTGCCTCACCATCGCCGGCATGAGTTCGGCCGGGAGGGGGCAGGACCAGGGGATGGTCTACATCAAGCTCAAGGACTGGGACCTGCGCGACTCGCCGGAACTGAAGGCCGACGCCATCGTCGGCCGGGCGATACCCGTCTTCGCCTCGATCCGCAACGCCAGGATCTACCCCGTCATCCCCCCCGCCGTGATCGAACTCGGCATGGCCAAGGGGTTCGACTTCATGCTGCAGGACCGCGGGGGACTGGGGCACGAGAAGCTGATGGAGGCGCGGCTGCAGCTGACGGGAATGGCCATGCAGGACCCGCGCCTGGTCTCGGTGCGCCCGAACGGGATGGAGGACACGGCGCAGCACAAGATCGACATCGACTGGGACAAGGCGGGGGCGCTGGGGGTCTCCGTAAGCGAGGTCCAGAACGCCATCTCGGCCGCGTTCGGGAGCGCCTACGTGAACGATTTCATCCAGGGGGGGCGCGTCAAGCGCGTCTACGTGCAGGCCGACGCCCCCTTCCGGATGCTCCCGGAGCACCTCAACCACTTCTACGTGCGCAACCGGACCGGCGGCATGGTCCCGGTCTCCGCCCTGGCCTCGAGCCACTGGTATTACGATTCGCCGCAGCTCGAGCGGTTCAACGGCTTCCCGTCCCTGAATTTCCAGGGGGAGCCCGCCCCCGGCCGGAGTTCGGGCGAGGCGATGAACGTCATGGAGGAGCTGGCGTCACGGCTCCCGCAGGGATTCGGCCACGAATGGACCGGCCTTTCCTACCAGGAGCGGATGTCCTCGCAGCAGACCGGGATGCTCTACGCCTTCTCCATTCTCGCCATCTTCCTCGTGCTGGCCGCGCTCTATGAAAGCTGGTCCATCCCCGTGACCATCCTCCTGGCGCTTCCGCTCGGCGTGATCGGCGGGGTGTTGGCCTCCACCTGGCGCGGCCTGCCCAACGACGTCTATTTCCAGATCGGGCTTCTGACGGTGCTGGGGCTGACGACCAAGAACGCCATCCTGATCGTGCAGTTCGCGAAACTCCGGGTCGAAGGCGGGATGGGGCTGATCGAAGCCACCCTGGAGGGGGCCAGGCTGCGCCTGCGCCCCATCGTGATGACGTCGCTGGCCTTCGGGTTCGGCGTGCTGCCGCTGGCCATCGCCTCCGGGGCCGGCGCCGGCGCCCAGAAGGCGATCGGCACCAGCGTGCTGGGCGGGATGATCACGGCCACCTTCCTGGCCATCTTCTTCATCCCCCTGTTCTTCGTAATCGTGAGCCGGCTGTTCGGCCGCAAAAAAGGGGCGCCCCATGAAGCGTAGATGCATCTCCCTGCTGCTTGTCGGAATGTCACTTTTCGTCATGGGCTGCCCCCGCCCCGGGAAATACGCCCGCCCGCAGCCGCCGGTCCCCTCGGAATGGCCTTCGGCGGACGCCGCCCGGCCGGACGCCGCGGAGGCCCCCGTCCCCGCGGACCTCGACTGGGAACGGTTCTTCGGGGACCCGAACCTGCGCGCGCTGATCCAGACGGCGCTCGAGAACAACCGCGACCTGCGCGCGGCGGCCCTCAACATCGAGAAGTTCCGGGCGCTGTACCGGATCCAGGGGGCCGAACGCCGTCCCACCGTCGCCGCCAGCGCCAGTCTCGACGCCTACCGGGTCCCCGAAAACCTTGCGGGTGACGGGGGGGCGCAGACCGTCACCGTATACACGGTCGGGCTGGGAACCAGCTCGTGGGAACTCGACTTCTTCGGGCGCATCCGCAGCCTCGAGAGCCGGGCGCTGGAGCAGTTCCTGGCGAGCGAGCAGGCGCGCGCCGCGACCCAGGTCTCGCTCGTCGCGGCGGTCGCCTACGGCTACCTTTCCCTGGCCGCGGACCGGGAAAACCTGGAGATCGCCCGCTCCACCCTCCGGACGCAGCAGGAAGCGCTCGAGCTGATCGGGCGGACGCGCGACCTCGGAATCGGCAACGACCTGGAAGTCCGGCAGGCCGAGAGCCAGGTCGAGGCCGCGCGGGTGGAGATCGCCCGCTTCGCCGGCCAGGAGGACCTCGACAGAAACGCCCTCGACCTCGTCGTGGGCGCCCCGGTGCCGGAGGACCTCCTCCCCTCGAGCCTTGAAGCGGCCGCACGCCTGGGGGAGATCTCCGCCGGGATGCCGTCCGAGATACTGCTCCGGCGCCCCGACATCCTCATGGCCGAGCACCGGCTGAAGGGGGCCCAGGCCAACATCGGGGCGGCGCGCGCCGCCTTCTTCCCCCGCATCGCCCTCACCGCCGCCGGGGGGATCACCAGCGGGGACCTGGGCGAGCTCTTCAAGCCCGGGGCCGGCACCTGGAATTTCATGCCGCAGGTGTCGCTGCCGATCTTCGATTCCGGATCCCGCCGGGCGCAATACGACGCCGCCGGCTTCGACCGGGACATCGCCGTCGCCGAATACGAGCGGGCGATCCAGACGGCGTTCCGCGAGGTGAGCGACGCCCTGAGCCGCAGGGGTTCGCTCCTGGCCCAGCAGCAGGCGCTCGAGTCGCTGGTGCGCACCCTCGAGGAAACCCACCGCCTGTCCGAAGCCCGGTACGAAAGCGGGATCGACGGGTACCTCGGCGTCCTCGTCGCCCAGCGCGAGCTCTACGCCGCCCGGCAGCAGCTCGTGTCGCTCCGGCTGGCCCGCTGGAGCAACCGGGTCACCCTCTACAAGGTTCTCGGGGGAGGGGCTAAAAAGAGCGGGGATTTCTGGTAGTCTATGAAGAGCAGGGGAGTTCGGCCGCCGGAAAATCTCTATGGAACAGATCAGGTCGTTTCTGAAGGTGCAGCGGGGGGAGGGAAAGCCCCTCCTGCTCCTGTTCCTCTACCTGATGCTGGCCCTGGCCTCCTTCACCATCGCGCGGGCCGTACGCGACTCTCTCTTTCTGGACCAATACGGCGCCATAAACCTGCCTTACGCCTACCTGGCCATCGCCGTGGTCATCAGCGCCGTCGTCTCCCTCTATGTCCGCCTGGCCGCGCGCCTCAGCCAGGCGACGCTGATCACGGCCACCCTCCTCTTCTTCATCCTGAACCTGATTCTGTTCTGGTGGGCGGCCCCGCGCGGGTGGGACGCGCTCCCCGCCCTCTTCTACGTCTGGACCAGCATCTACGGCATCATCGTGACCGCCCAGGTCTGGACCGTGGCGGGGATGATCCTGGACACGCGTCAGGCGCGCCGGCTTTTTCCCCTGCTGGGGAGCGGGGGGATCCTGGGGGCCTTCCTGGGCGGCGTCTTCGCCGCCGTCGCGGTCCGGAGCGCCGGCACGCACAACCTGATCCTCCTCCTCCTGGTCTTTCCCGTCCTCGGCATCGCCATCGTCCGGCTCCTCTCCCGGCGCTTCTGCCGCAACTGCCGGGTGTGCCAGCGGGCGCAGCCGGCCGTCGACTCCCTGAAGGGGGAGCAGGGACTCGCACCGGTCGCGCGCAGGATCCTCCGGTCCCGTTACCTGCGCCTGATCGTGGGGCTGCTCGCACTTTCAGCAGTGGTGACGCTGCTGGTCGATTTCCAGTTCAAGCTGGCGGTCCAGGAATCGATCCGCTCGGCCGACCGCCTGACCGCGTTTTTCGGCTCCTTTTACGCCTGGGTGGGACTGGCTTCCTTCCTGCTGCAGATCCTGGCCGGCCGCTGGCTCGTCGACCGGCACGGCATCCGGGTCGCCCTCCTCATCCTGCCGATCGCCCTTCTTTCCGGTACCCTGGTCCTTCTGGCCTTTCCCCTGAGACTCTGGGCCGCCCTGCTGCTGAGAGGGGGGGACGGCATCCTGCGGCACTCGATCGACAAGCCCGCGCTCGAACTCCTCTTCGTGCCGATCCCGCAATCCGCGCGCGCCGAGGTGAAGTCCGCCATCGACATGGTGATCCCGCGCCTGGCCGACGGCCTCGGGGGCCTGCTGCTGCTCCTCCTCACCCGGGGGCTCCAGCTGGGGACACGGGGGACGGGCCTCGTCAACCTGGGGCTGCTCGGACTCTGGCTCTGGATGGCGGTCCGCATCCGCCGGGAACACGTCTCCACCCTGCGGGCCAATCTCTCGGAGCGGCAGATCTTCCCGGGGCACGCCCTGCAGGCCGCGTTTCTCGACCGCGAGTCCACCGAGCGGGTCCGGGCCATGCTGGAGGAAAGGCAGGAGGACGTCGTCCTGTACGCGATCGAACTGGCGCTGGCCATCGGCCGGCGGGAGCTCATTCCGGCGCACCTCCTGCGGCACCCTTCCCCTTCGATCCGCTCCCGCGCGCTGGACGTGCTCCCGATGACGGCCGATGACCTCGAACGGACGCTCCGGGAGGAGGAGGACCCGAGGATAAGGGCCCGGATCCTCGCGCGCGGCTACAGCATGCGACCGGCCTTGGAGTCGCCGGCGGCCCCGGACGAGCACCTGCGCTCCGGCGACATCCACATGCGCCTGGCGGCCGTGACGGGGCTGCTGCACCACACGCCCCCCCAGGACATCCAGACCGCCAGGGACTACCTCCGGATGGCCGTCGGCCCGCTCGACGACGATTCGGCCGAATGGGTCTTCGTGGCCGAGGCGCTCGGGGAGATCCACCACCCGGCGGTGGTCGGGCTGCACATGCGCCTGATGGCCCACCCCGATCGCGCCGTCCGGAGAAAAGCCATCCTCTCCGCGGGCCGGGCGGGGCAGCGAGAACTGGTGCCCGTGCTGGTGCGGATGCTGGCGGCGCGCGACTCCTCGAGCGCGGCGCGCAGCGCGCTCGAGGAATACGGCGAACGGATCCTCGGCACCCTGGGCGACATCTTCACCGACCCCTTCGAGGACATGGAGATCCGCAGGCAGATCCCGCTGGTGCTGGGACGGCTGCCGAGCCAGCGGACGGTGGACATCCTGACCGAAGCGCTGGAGGAGGAGGACGGCCTGCTTGGGCTGCGCACCATCGGCGCGCTGAACCGCCTGCGCATCAGCGGCCGGGACCTCCGCTTCGAGGAGAAGGCGGTCACGAGCCGCATCCGGGCGGAGGGGAAGCGGGCGCTCCGGTACGAACACGCCCTGCACGAGCTCTACCCGGACCCGACCGGGGACCTGCTCGAGCAGCTCCTGCGGGAGAAGATCCAGCAGGGGCGCGAGCGCGTCTTCCGGCTGCTGGGGCTTGTGCTCCCGCCGGCGGCGGCGCACGCGGCCTACCGCGCGATCCTGGAAAAGGACTCTGCCATGCGGGCCAACGGCATCGAATACCTGGACAACGCGCTGCCCGCCGCGCTGAGAAAATGGGTCCTCCCGCTCCTGGAATCCAGAAAGGAGGCCCCCGACGCCCCGGTTTCGGTTATTCTGGAGGAGTTCTGCCGGAGCAGGGACCCGGTGCTGCGGGAATGCGCCCAGGACGCCGTCGCCCGGCGCCGCTGGCCCGGGGCGGCCGTCGCCGGGGCGCCGGCCTGACCGGAGGGAGACGCGATGTCGGACCAGATCCAGTACGAACCCCAGGCCTGCCGCCGGGCGGAGCCCGAGCGCTTCACCGTGCTCCGCCGCGCGGAGGTGCTCCGGAAGGCCGACATCTTTTCCCGGGCGACCGTGGAGGAACTGCTCCACCTGGCCGCCATCTCCCGCGAGGTGCGCTTCGCCGGGGGGGACCAGATCTTCAGGCGGGGAGAGCCGGCCGACGCGATCTACATCCTTATCGGAGGCCGCGTGGAGCTCGAGGGGGACGCGCACCGCGACTCGCCAGGCCCCTTCGAGGCGGTCGGCCTCTACGAGGTCCTGTCCGACCAGCGGCGCGCCGCCTCCGCCCGGGCGGCGGAGGAGACCCTGGCCCTGAAGATCGAGGCCCAGGACTTCTTCGACCTCCTCTCGCACAACATCGAGATCGTACAGGGCATCTTCCGGCTCCTGATCCAGGAGCTTTCCGACCCGAAATAGGCGTCCTCCCCGGCCGGCAGGAAGCGGCCGGCTTCCATAGGAGACCGACCCCATGCGCATCGGAGACCTGGATATCGAGAAAATGGAGCTCGAGGAGATGCCGGACCGCCCCGTCCCCTGGCACGCCCTCGCCGACGACGCCCTCCACCGCAAGCTGCAGACGAGGCGCGACGGGATCGATGACGCGCATGCGGAGGAGCGCCGGCGGGTGTTCGGGAAGAACATCCTCCCCTCGAAACGTCCTCCGACGCTGGTGGAGGTTTTCCTGCACCAGTTCAGGAGCCCCCTGATCTACATCCTCCTCATCGCGGCGGTGGTGGCCGTGCTGATGGACGACCTCAAGGACGCGCTCTTCATCTTCGCGGTGATCCTGCTGAACGCCGCCATCGGCACGGTGCAGGAATACCGCGCCGAACGGAGCGCCCACTCCCTGCAGCAGCTGCTGCGCATCCAGGCGCGGGTGATCCGCTCCGGCAGGACGCGGATGACGCCGGCGGAGGACATCGTCCCGGGCGACGTGGTGCTGCTCGAATCGGGGGACAAGGTCCCCGCCGACCTGCGCCTGGTCGAGGCCGCCAACCTCACGATGGACGAGGCGTTCCTCACCGGGGAGTCGGTGGCGGCCGAGAAGGCGCCGCAGCCCCTCCCGATCGACACCCCGGTCAGCGACCGGGAGAACATGGCCTACGCGGGGGCCACCGTGTTGACGGGGCGCGGGCTCGGACTGGTCGTCGCCACCGGCACGCACACCGAGGTCGGAAAGATCGCCCGGGCGGTCACGGAGGAGGCCGGCGCGCAACCCCCGCTCGTGATCCGGATGGAACGGTTCGCCCGGCAGATCAGCGTCGTTGTCCTGATCTTCGCCGCCCTGCTCGGCGCCGTGTCCTTCGCCCGCGGCATGCCCCTCGAGGAGGTCTTCATCCTGGTCATCGCCATGGCGGTGTCCGCCATTCCCGAAGGGCTCCCCATCGCCATGACCGTGGCGCTGTCGCTCGCGGCCGCCCGGATGGCGCGCCGCCACGTGATCGTGAGGCGTCTCTCGGCCGTCGAGAGCCTTGGGAGCTGCACGGCGGTGGCCAGCGACAAGACCGGCACGCTCACGGTCAACCAGCAGACCGTCAGGCTCCTGCATCTCCCCGACGGAAGCGTTTTCGAGGTGTCGGGGCAGGGGTATAACGGAACCGGAGCGGTGACGCACGGCGGCGCGGAGATCAGCGACGCCGGGAAGAGGCGTCTGGAGAGCATCGGGCTCGCTTCCCTGCTCTGCAACGAGGCGTCGCTCTCGCGGGCAGGGGACGGGTGGGAACATTCGGGGGACGCCATGGATGTCGCCCTGCTCGCACTGGCTCACAAGCTGGGAATCGACCCGGAGGAAGCCCGCAGGCGCCATCCGCTGATTCACCGGGTCCCCTTCGAATCGGAGACGCGGTACGCAGCGGCGGTCTACGAGCTGGACGGGCGGAAGGAGGTCGCGGTCAAGGGGGCCGTGGAGGAGGTCCTCCGCTTCTGCGACACGATGGAGCGGGACGGGGAAAGCGTCCCCCTCGATGGCGAAGCCGTCGTGCGGCAGGCGGAGCGGCTGGCCGGGGACGGCTACCGCGTGCTCGCCCTGGCGACGGGGACGCTCCGGGAAGAGCCCGAACGGTTCGATTCGGGTCGCGTTCCCCGCCTGGCGCTCCAGGCCCTGATCGGGTTCATCGACCCGCTGCGTCCCGAAGTCCGGGACGCGATCGCCGAGGCCCGCGGTGCGGGCGTCAAGGTGGTGATGATCACGGGGGACCACCCCGCCACCGCCTTCGCCATCGCGCGGGAACTCGGGATCTCCTCGGACCGGGAGAGCGTCGTCAGCGGGCACGACCTGGCCGTGACCGGATCGTACGACACGCCCGAATTTTTCGAAACCGTCCGGCGGGCGCGCGTCTTCGCCCGCGTCACGCCCGACCAGAAACTGCACATCGTCGACGCCCTCATGCACCTCGGCGATTTCGTCGCCGTGACCGGGGACGGGGTCAACGACGCCCCGGCCCTCAGGAAGGCCAACATCGGCGTGGCCATGGGTTCGGGAACCGACGTCGCGCGCGACACCGCGTCGATGATCGTGACCGACGACAATTTCGCCTCCATCGTCGCCGGGATCGAGGAGGGGCGCCACGCCTACGCCAACGTGCGCAAGGTGACGCTCCTGCTGATCTCCACCGGCCTGGCGGAACTGGTCCTGATCGGGCTTTCGGTGGCGACGGGGTACCCCGTCCCCCTGCTGGCGGTGCAGATCCTCTGGCTCAACCTCGTGACCAACGGCATCCAGGATGTCGCGCTGGCGTTCGAGGCGGGAGAACGGGGGGTGATGCGCCTGCCCCCCCGCAGCCCCGGGGAAGGGCTGTTCAACCGGAAGATGGTCGAGCAGGTCCTGGTCGCCGGAATCATCATGGCGCTCGTGTGCTACGCCGGCTGGGTGTGGCTGCTGGCGAACGGTTGGGACGAGGGGAGCGCGCGCAACGGGGTGCTCACCCTGCTGGTGCTCATGCAGTTCTACCATGTCATGAACTGCCGCTCGGAACACCGCTCCGCTTTCCGGGTCCCCCTGAAGAACAACCCCGTCCTCATGACCGGAATGGCGGCCGCCTTCCTGCTGCACATCGCCGCCACGGAGGTCCCCTTCCTCCGGTACCTGCTGGGAACGGAACCGCTCTCGGTCGAAAAATGGCTGTTGTTCGCGGTTGCGGCGGCGGCGGTGCTCCTGGCGATGGAAGGCTACAAATGGTGGAGCCGGCGGAAAACGGCCGACGGGATTTGAGCCGGCGGGGGGGGCGTGGCGGAGAGGGAGGGATTCGAACCCTCGATACCGGTTTTGCCAGTATAACTGCTTAGCAGGCAGCCCTGTTCGACCACTCCAGCACCTCTCCGCGGGGCGCGGGCCCGGGGCCCGCTGGTCGAGAGGTCATAGTATAGGATTCGAACGGCAAAATCCACCTCCAAGGGGGGCAAAATTCCGGCCCGTTTCTTTCGCCGGCGCCCCGTGCATGATAAGCTAAGCCTTTTCGAGGTCAGCGTCATGCCCAGCCAGGTCCGCGTCCGTTTCGCCCCGAGTCCCACCGGGTACCTCCACGTCGGGGGCGCCCGGACCGCGCTCTTCAACTGGCTCTTCGCCCGTCATCACGGGGGCCGCTTCGTGCTGCGGATCGAGGACACCGACGTCTCCCGCTCGTCGGAGGAGATGGTGGAGGGGATCCTCGAGGGGATGCGGTGGCTGGGGCTCGACTGGGACGAAGGCCCCCACTACCAGTCGCTCCGGCTCGAACGCTACCGGGAATTCGCCGCCGGGTTGCTCGCGTCGGGGAAGGCCTACCGCTGCTTCTGCGGCGCGGCCGGGGACGACCGCGACTACCGCGGGGAACCGTCGGGCGCGGCCGGACACGCCTGCCCGGGTCTCGACGCCGCGGCCTCCGACCGGCGGGCGGAGGCGCGGGAGCCGTTCGCGTTGCGTTTTCGCGTGCCCCCGGGTAAAACCGCCTTCGAGGACAGCGTGTTCGGGCGGATCGAGGTGGACCACGCGACCCTGGAGGACTTCGTCCTCCTGCGCTCCGACGGGGCGCCCACCTACCACCTCGGCGTGGTCGTCGACGACCTGGACATGGACATCACCCACGTGATCCGCGGGGCGGATCATATTTCCAACACCCCCAAGCAGATCCTGCTCTACGAGGCCGCCGGGCGCCCGCTCCCCGTCTTCGCCCACCTCCCGCTGATCCTGGGGCCGGACAAACAGCGGCTCTCCAAGCGGCACGGGGCGACGTCGGTCATGGCCTACGCGGAAGCGGGCTACCTGCCGGAAGCATTTTTCAATTTCCTATCGCTCCTGGGGTGGTCCCCCGGGGACGACCGGGAGATCCTCGACCGGCGGGAGCTGGTCTCGGCCTTTTCCCTGGAAGGGGTCGGCCGGGCCAACGCCGTGTTCGGGACCGACAAGCTGGACTGGTTCAACGGACAGTACCTGCGCGCGCTGCCCGGCGCACGGTTGCGCGCCCTGGCCGGCGAGGAGCTGAAGAAGGCGGGCGTATGGCGGGAACCGCCCGCCGACTACCCGCCCGATACCCTGGACGCGGTCCTCGAGCTGTTGAAGAGCCGCGTGCGCACGCCGCCCGACTGGAGCGGCACCTTCCGTGCCTTTTTCTCCGAGGATTTCGCCTACGACCCGGCCGCGGCGGCGAAGTTCCTCTCCGACCCGAGCCTGGGAGAACTGGTGGCGGCGCTCGGGGCCCGCTACCGCGACGCGGAGAGCTTCACCCTGGAGTCGACCGAGAGGCTGCTGCGCGAACTGGCCTCCGAGCGCGGGGTCAAGGCCGGGCTCCTGATCAACGCCGCAAGGGTGGGACTCACGGGCCAGGGGGTGGCCCCGGGGCTTTTCGAAATCATGCTCGCGCTGGGAAAAGAGCGGACGCTGGCGCGCCTCGGCCGCCTCGCGCGCACGCTGCAGAACGGCAAAACCGACAACGAATGATGAAAACGGGGGAGTTATGACCAAGCTGGGCGTGAACATCGACCACATCGCCACCCTTCGCCAGGCGCGCCAGGCGCTCGAGCCCGACCCGGTCGCCGCGGCGATCCTGGCCGAACTCGCGGGCGCGGACGGCATCACGGTCCACCTGCGCGGCGACCGGCGCCACATCCGGGACAGCGACGTGCGCCGGCTGAGGGAGACGGTGACGACGCGGCTGAACCTCGAGATGGCCGTGACGCCCGAGATGGTCCGGCTCGCCACCGGCCTTCATCCCGACCAGGCGACCCTGGTCCCGGAAAGGGCGGAGGAGATCACCACCGAGGGGGGGCTCGACATCCTGGCCCACCCCGAGTCGATCGAGGCCGCCATCCAGGAACTGGAAGCCGCCGGGATCCAGGTCAGCCTCTTCATCGACCCCGAACCCGGGCAGGTGGACGCCGCCGCCGATCTCGGCGCCTCGATGATCGAGCTCAACACCCGCGCCTACTCCGAGGCCACGCCCAGAAGCCCGGACCTGGCGGGTGATGCCTCGAGGAGGGAGCTGACCAAGGTCGTCCAGGCGTCGGAACGGGGGAGGAAAAAGGGGCTCAAGGTCCTGGCCGGGCACGGGCTGACCTACCGGAACGTCCGCCCCGTGTCGGCCATCCCCGAAATCGAGGAGCTCAACATCGGGCACAACATCCTCGCGCGGGCCGCGCTGGTCGGGATCGAGCGCGCCGTCCGGGAAATGCTCCGGGCCATGAACGGCGCCGATTAGGCGGTCCATGCTCTACCTCGTCGCCACCCCCCTGGGGAACCTGGAGGACATCACGCTGCGGGCCCTGCGCATCCTGAAGGAGGCGGACCTGGTCGCCTGCGAGGACACCCGGTACACGGCCAGGCTCCTCGCGCACTACGGGATCTCCACCCCGAGGGAGAGCTACCACAAGTTCAACGAGGAGAGTCGCACCCGGCGTTTCCTGGAAATGCTCCGGGAGGGGCGCACGATCGCCCTGGTCAGCGATTCGGGGACCCCCCTGGTCTCCGACCCGGGCTACACCCTCGTCGAGGCCTGCCGCCGCGAGGGGATCCCCGTCACGCCGATCCCCGGCCCCTCGGCCGCCATCGCCGCGCTGGTCGGGTCGGGACTCCCGGCCGACGCCTTCCTCTTCGCCGGGTTTCTCCCCCCCCGGGCCGCCGCACGTCGGCGCCGGCTCGAGGAACTGGCGCCGGTGCCGGCCACCCTCCTTTTTTATGAATCCCCCCACCGTCTGCTGGCCTCGCTCGGGGACATGGCCGAGGTGCTGGGGGAAAGAAGGGCGTGCGTCGCGCGGGAACTGACCAAGATCCACGAGGAGTTCCTCTCCGGCACCCTCCCCGAACTCCTCCGCATCCTGGGGGAGAGAGCCCGGATCCAGGGGGAAATCACCCTGGTGATCGACCGGGGGGAAGCCGCGCCGGGGCTTCCCCCCTTCCCCGATTCGATCGAGCGGCACCTCGCCGAGGAGATGGAGAAGTCCGGCCTGCCGCGCAACGAGGCCTTGAAGTCGGTGGCCCGGCAGCGGGGCATCACCCGGAAAGAGGCCTACAACCTCCTGATCGGCGACCGGCGGCCGGTCACCTGATCCCCCTGCCGTCGAGCTCCCCGGGGAGATAGCCCGCCCTCTTCCCCTCGTCGTAGCACTCGGCGCGCTCGCGGCGCAATTCGCCGAGCTTCTCCCCTATCTCCCCGACCTCCGCCTCGAGCCGGGCGCGGGCGTCCGCCCTGCGGTTCCCCGCCCGCGGGTCGAGCGGGCCGGATCCGGGAAGGGACCGGCGCCCCGCCTCCAGCCGCTCCCGCCTGAGGGCGAGCTGCCGCTCCTCCCGGCGGATCGCCTGGTCCAGCTTGCGCAGGGCATTCTGATAGTGCCGGAGCGATTTCAAGCCCTCCCCTGCGGGCGGGAGCGGGCCCGGCACCGGCGCGGGAGCCGGGGGAGTCCCCCGGGTCACGTTCCCCCCCGGAGCCCAGAGGGCGGGGTCCCCGTCGATAACCCTTTCGGCCCTCTCCTCCGAGTCCACCCGCTCTCTTCGCTCCGCTTCCCGGGAGGCGACGTCGGCGAGCGACTGGGCCGCCAGGACCCACAGCAGTACCAAGTGGAAGGAATGGCAGACGCCCATGCCTTACTAATGAACCCGCCCGCTTTTGAGCGAAAAAAAAGGCCCGGCCTCAGACCCGCAGGGGGGGAGGGGCCACGGGGAATGCCCGGACGTAGGTCTGGGCCAGGCGGAGCAGCAGCGGTTCCTGGAACAGGTTTCCCAGGATCTGCATCCCGATCGGCAGCCCTCCGGTCGTGAACCCGCAGGGGACGCTGACGGCGGGGATCCCCGCCAGGTTGGCCGTCACCGTGTAGATGTCCGAAAGGTACATGGACAGGGGGTCCGAGGCCTTTTCACCGATCCTGAACGCCGCGGTCGGGCTGACGGGGCCCAGGAGGGCATCCACCTTTTCGAACACCCGCTCGTAGTCCCGGCGGATGAGGGTCCGGACCTTCATGGCCCGGCCGTAATAGGCCTCGTAATAGCCGGAGGAGAGGGCGTAGGTTCCGATCATGATCCGGCGCCGGACCTCGGGGCCGAACCCGAGGGTGCGGGTCCTGCGGTACATGTCCATCAGGTCTTCGGGCGCTTCGACGCGGAAGCCGTATTTCACCCCGTCGTAGCGCGCGAGGTTGGAGCTCGCCTCCGCCGGGGCGATGATGTAGTAATCGGCGATCGCGAACCGGGTGTGGGGCAGCGACACCTCGACCACGTCGCACCCGAGCCTGCCGGCGTTCTGGATCCCCGCTTCGACCGCCGCCTTCACCTCGGGGTCCAGTCCCTGCCCGAAGTATTCCTTCGGGACGCCCAGGCGCAGCCGGCCCGGCGGCCGATCGAGTTCCGCCGCGTAGTCCGGCACGGGGGCCGGCGCGGAGGTGGAATCGAGCGGGTCCCGGCCCGCGATCTGGCCCAGGAGCAGGGCGATGTCCCGCGGGCTGTTCCCCAGCGGGGCTATACAGTCGAGCGAGGAGGCGAAGGCCACCAGCCCGTAGCGCGAGATGCGGCCGTAAGTCGGCTTCAGCCCGACGACGTTGCAGAAGGAGGCCGGCTGGCGGACCGACCCCCCGGTCTCGGAACCGAGGGCGAGCGCGGCCATGCCGGCGGCCACGGCCACGGCGCTGCCGCCGCTGCTCCCCCCCGGCACGCGGTCGAGGTCGTAGGGGTTGCGCGTGACCCGCAGCGCGGAGTTCTCCGTGGAGGACCCCATGGCGAACTCGTCGCAGTTGACCTTGCCCACCACCACGGCGCCGGCCGCCTCCAGGCGTTCGATCGCCGTGGCGCTGTAGGGGGGGACGTAATGCTCCAGCATCCTGGAGCCGCAGGTCGTGCAGAGGCCCCGGGTGCAGATATTGTCCTTGACGGCGACGGGGACCCCGGCGAGCGGAAGCGGGCGTTCCCTCACCTCGCGGTCGACCTGCCCGGCCCGCTCCAGCACCCGGCCGGGATCACAGGTGAGAAAGGCCCCGAGCGCCGGGTCGGCCTCCCCGATCCGCGCGAGCGACCGCTCGGCTACCTCGCGCGCGGAAATCTCCCGGGAATTGACCGCCTTCTGAATGGCGTACGCGTCTCGAATATCCATAGCCCTATAGAACCTTGGGAACCCGGAAATGTCCGGAAGCGGGGTCGGGGGCTCCCCCCAGAGCCTCTTCGACCGAAAGGGACTCGCGCGGCTCGTCCTCCCGGTACATCCGTGGATCGAAATCGGCCGGCAGCGACACGTGGCTCGTCGGTTCGACCCCCTCGACGTCCACCTGGCGGAGCTGCTCGATGTAATCGAGAATGCCCTGGAACTGGGCGGTAAACCCGTCCAGCTCCTCTTCGCTGAACTCGAGCCGCGCCAACTGGGCCATCTTCAGCACCTCTTCACGCGTAATGGACACTCTCTCCCTCCCTAGGAGCCCCCGCCCCGGGCCGAAGCGCCGAGGTCCAGGCAGCGGAAATAGCGGCGGGCATCCCGGATATCCTTCCCGATCTGGGCCAGCAGTTCCGGGAGCCCGGCGAAACGGCGCTCGTCGCGCAACCGCATGAGGAACTCGAGCGTCACGGGCTCCCCGTAGATGTCCCGATCGAAATCGAGCAGGTGGGTCTCGATGCTCAAGGCCGCCCCCGCCCCGGGATCGACGGTGGGACGGAAACCGATATTGGTCACCCCCCGGTAGCGGCGCCCCCCCAGTTCGACGAGCGATACGTAAACCCCCCGGCGGGGGATCAGTTCGTTGGGGGTCTCCAGGTTGGCCGTGGGGAGCCGGAGCCTCGATCCCAGGCCCCTGCCATGGACGATCCGTCCCTCCAGGGCGTAGGGGCGCGCCAGGAGGCGCCGCGCCAGGCCCACCTGGCCGCTCGTGAGCGCCTGGCGGATGGCCGTGCTGGACACCCGGCTCCCGCGGAACTGCACCTGGTGGATCTTGCCGGTGAGGAACCCCTTCTCCTCCCCCATTTCCTTCAGCAGGTTGAAGCTCCCCTGCCTCCGGTGTCCGAACGCGAAGTTCGGCCCCACGTAGATTTCCCGGAAGGCGAGCCGATCCCACAGTTCCTGGGCGAAATCGCGCGCCTCCCGCTGGGCGAGTTCGAGGCTGAAGGGAATGACCACCGTCAGGGGGATCCCGAGCGATTCGATGACCGCGAGCTTTTGCCGAAGGGTCTGGATCTGCAGCGGCGCGTTGTTGGGGGCCAGGACCTGGAGCGGGTGGGGGTAAAAGGTAAGGACCACCGGGGTGCCGCCGAGCTCTGCCGCGCGGGAAGCCAGGTCCCGGATCAGGCTCTGATGCCCCAGGTGGACGCCGTCGAAATTCCCCACGGTGGCCACCGGGGAGGCGTATTCCGGGGCGAGGTCCTCCAGCCGCGTGATGACTTTCATGGCGCCGGCTAGAGCTGGATCCGGTTGGTCTTGGCCATGAACTTCATCCGGAGCTCGTACAGCACGTTTTCAAGCAGTTTCCGTTCCTCCGCGCTGAGATTCCCCCGGGTCTTCTCCTCGAGCATCGTCAGGATGTCGATCATGTGCCGCGCGGCATCCATATCCTCTTCCTTCTTGTTGGTGTAGGGGTTCGGCACCTCCCCCATGAGCACCATTCCCTGGGCGTAGTAGGAAAGGATATAGGACGGGAAATCGATCACCTGGCCCGCATCGGCCTCCGCTTTCGGGGGGGTGCCCGCGCCGGCCTCCGGTTTCGGAGAGGTGCCCGCACCGGCCGGACCCGCCGGCTGTTCCGGCTGCCTGCTCTCCCCGCCCGCCGGTGCCGCCGGCTCGCCGTCCTCCCTGAACCCCCTCCTGTCCGTCACCCTGAAACCCTGTTCTTCCTGTTCCTTCGTCATCGTATCCCCGTATCGAAGCGCCTGACGGCCGTGATCAACCCCCGGGACCCGGGCCACGGCCGTCCGCGGCGGGCGTTTCCCGTCGCGGGCGGCCGGCATGCCCCCACATACGCCGGGCTACATCTGTACGCTCAGGTACACCTGCAGTCCCATGTCCCTGATCCCGTCTTCCTGCTCTTCCAGCTTGTCCAGGTGCGCCTCCTCGTCCTGGAGCAGCTTCTTGAACAGCTGTTCCGACCCGTGGTCGTTGTTCGAGCAGGCCATTTTCACCAGACGGTTGTAGGTCTCCACGGCGCCGAGTTCCAGCTTCAGGTCGTTGGCCAGCATCTCGGGAACATTCCCGCCCACGTTGAGGCTCGAGGTCTTCATCTCCGGCGTCCCCTCGAGGAACAGGATCCGCTCGATCAGCGCCTCCGCGTGCTTCATCTCGTCGATCGACTGCTTCTTGCTGAGCGCCGAAAGCTTCTCGTAGCCCCAATTTTCATACATCTCCGCGTGAACGAAATACTGGTTGATGGCGGTCAACTCGTCGCTGAGCGCCTCGTTCAAGCCTTTGAGTACTGCCGCATTGCCTTTCATTGGGTGACCTCCTCCTTGTTCGCTGGGCCGCACGGGCCGGCTGAAGGGGCGCGGCAAAGGCACTCCCCCCCCGGCCCTCTCATTCGCTTTCCTTGACTGTCCGCTATGAATTATAGAGGCTTCGGGAGAGGTTGAAAGCCTTTTCTTGTCAAAATCGGGAGGGAGGGCCGAGCCGCTCCCTCAACTCCCCGACGGAGGCGGCCGGCTCGAGACAGGTCGAGCCCTCGCACACCCATGCCGTCGCCTCCCCCGCCCCGGCGGGCCTCAGTTCGAGCAGGGCCGGCCCGCCGCCTGTCCCGCAGGCCACCGCCTTGTTGGGTAGATAGCGCCCGAAGATCTCGCGCAGCATCTCCCGCGCGGCCCCCGTCCCCGGGTCCCCCGCGACCGCGATCTCCCGGACGGGACCGAGGTGGAAATCGAAGGCGCCGAGGAGGTGGCCGAAAGCGGCCGGATGACGCGCTATCGCCCCCGCGTTGAGCTCCAGGATCGCCTCCGCGTACCCTCTCCAGCGCTCTTCCCCCGTCAGCGCCCCGAGGCGCAGCAGCGCAAGGGCGGCGACCGAATTCCCCGAGGGGGTCGCGTTGTCCCAGAACTCCTTCGGCCGGTGGATCAGCGCCTCGTGGTCCTTCGCCGTAAAGAAAAACCCCCCGCCGTCGGCGTCCCAGAACCGGTCGGCCATCTCCCCGGCCAGCCGCTCCGCCTCCCGGATCCAGGAGGGGTCGAAGTCGGCCTCGTAGAGCGAGACGAGCCCGTCCACCAGGCAGGCGTAGTCCTCCAGGCAGCCGTCGAAGCGCGCGCGGCCGTCCTTGTAGCTGCGCCGCACCCCTCCGGGCCCGCACAGGGCGGAGAGGAGGAAGCGCGCGTTCTGCACCGCGACCCGCCCGTAATCCTCTCGGCCGAGGGCGCTCGAAGCCTCCGCGAAGGTCCCGAGCATCAGCCCGTTCCAGGCGGTGAGGACCTTCTCGTCCCGCCCCGGCTTCACCCGCTCCTCCCGCGCGGCCGCGAGCAGCCGCCGTCCGGCGCCGACCGCCTCCTCCAGCCGCGCCTCCGGGACCCCGGCGGCCCGGGCCGCCTCCGCCGCGGGCCGGGGGACATGGAGGATGTTCTTCCCTTCGAAATTGCCCCCCGGCGTGACCCCGTAATAGAGGCCCAAAAGCCGGGCGTCCTCCGCCCCGAGCAGCGACCGGATCTCCTCCTCCGTCCAGGTGAAGAAGGCCCCCTCCTCCCCTTCGCTGTCGGCGTCCTGGGAGGAGCAGAACCCCCCCTCCGGCGCCGTCATTTCCCGGACGACGTAGTCGAGGGTCTCCTCGCAGATTTCGCGGAAGAAGGGATCGCCCGTGAGGAGGTGCGCCTCGAGATAGGCCCGGCCGAGCAGGGCGTTGTCGTACAGCATCTTCTCGAAGTGGGGGACCAGCCAGCGGGCGTCCACCGAGTAGCGGTGGAACCCGCCCCCCAGCTGGTCGTAGATGCCGCCCGAGGCCATGCGCCGGAGGGTGTGCGCGACGATGTCCATGTACCGGCGGTCGCGCTCCCTGACCGCCGCGCGCATGAGGAAGCGGAGGCTCATGGATGGGGGGAACTTGGGGGCCCCGCCGAATCCCCCGTCGACCGGATCATGGCCGGCGGCGATCGCCCCGGCCGCCCGCCCGAGGAGCGCGGCGTCGAGAGCGGGAGCGCCCCCCCCCTCCCCGCCGGCCCCCTGGAGCGAGGCGGCCAGCGCCTCGGTGACGGCGTCCGCGTCCCTCAGGATCTTGTGCCGCTTCTCCTCGTAGGCGCTGGCGACGCCGGCCAGCACCCGGCGGAAACCGGGGAGGCCGTGCCGGTCCTCCTTCGGGAAATAGGTGCCGCAGAAAAAGGGCTTCTGGGCCGGCGTCAGGAATACCGTCATGGGCCAGCCGCCACGCCCCGTCATCAGCTGAACCGCCGTCATGTAGATGGCGTCCAGGTCCGGCCGCTCCTCCCGGTCGACCTTGATGTTGACGAAGCAGGCGTTCATCACCCTGGCGGTCTCCTCGTCCTCGAAGGACTCCCGCTCCATCACGTGGCACCAGTGGCAGGCGGAGTAGCCGATGCTCAGGAGAATGGGCTTGTCCTCTTCCCTGGCCCTCCGGAGGGCCTCCGGCCCCCACGGATACCAGTCCACGGGGTTGTGGGCGTGCTGGAGAAGGTATGGGCTGGTCTCGTGAATCAGGGCGTTGGCGTGTCGGGGCTCGCTCATGAATCCAGAGTATGCCGCCCCGCCGCGCCCGTCAACGCTTTTGCCCGGAGCGGTCCCCGGCCTCCCCCCCTGCCCCGTTTCGCGAGGGGTGGTAGAGCGGTTCGCCGTATTGCCCGACGCCGAAGCGGGCGATCACGCGCTGCCCCTCATCCCCGGTGAGAAACTCGTAGAAGGCTTCGGCCAGCCCCCGGTTGTAGGAGAGGTGGGGGTGTTTCTCCGCGCTCACCAGGCAGATCTCGTAGCGGTTGGGCGGGCCCAGGACGAAGAGCCTGAGGTTTTTCGTCTCCGCCTTGTGCGTGGCCCAGGTCGAGGAATCGAGCATGTGGTATTGCCCGCGCGCGTCGGCATCGTGGAGCGAATCGAGCATGAACCGGCGGCTGGTCGCGTACCAGCCGGTTCCGGCGGGGTCCAGGCCCAGCGATTCCCAGGTCTTCCGTTCCAGGAGGTGCATGCCGCCGCCGTCCCCCCGGGACAGGTAGGGGGCCCCGGCGCGGAAGATCCTCCGGTGCGCCTCCCCGAGATCCCGGACTCCGTCGATCCCAGCCGGGTCGCCGCGCGGCCCGACGATGACGGTGTAGTTGTGCATCAGGTCGGTCCTGCGGGCCGCGTGTCCCTCGGCGGCGAAGCGGGCCGTGGCCTCCCTCTCGTGGCCGATCGTGATATGGGCCAGCCCGTTCCGGCCCAGGTCGAGACCCGGTCCGGTCGGGGTCTTGATGCAGCGGACCGCCCCCCCGTGCCCGGCCGTAAAAGCCCGGGCGAGTTCGTCGACCAGCCCCAGTTCGTAGGGGCTTCCCGTGGCCACCACGATCTGCCCGTACTCCGGCGCCGGCGCTGCCGCTCGCTCGTGGGCCGGGAGCGCCTCCCCCCAGGCGAGGAGCGGGTAGGGCCGGGGCTCGCCGAAGAGGCGTTCGAGGGAGAGGGCGGGGAAACGGAGGATCATCCCCTTGATATAACCATGGAGCACCTCCCATTCGGCGGGGGTGAGCGTGCCGTCGGACTGCTTCTTCTTGTAGGCGAAGAAATCCTCCGGGTAATGCTCCGGCTTCATCCGGACGTCCACCGCCGTCCGGGTCGATTTCCGGATGAAGGTGAAGGCGATCAGGTCCCGGTCCCGCGCCATCCCCTCCGGGGGGCGCGTCGGGGTTTTCCGCCCCTCGCCCGTCATGAGAAGGTCGAGGAGATCGAACCCTCCGGCCAGCGGGGCCCGGGTCAGGACCTGGAGGTCCCTCCGGTCCGGGACCTCTTCCCCGAACAGCAGCCGGATGCCGTACTGCGCCGCCCGGAAGGTGAGGGTCAGCCCGGGGCAGGAGTGGCCGTGGAACCTGTAGGCCTCCCCGAGGGTGATGCTCCGGACCCCCTCGTCCGTCCGGATCCGGATCGGATCGAGATCGGCCACCCGCTCCTGTACGCCGCGGGCCTGGTGGCAGGAGACGCATTCAGCCCCCCACCCTCCCCGGACCGGCAAAAACGCGAGCAGCAGCGCCAGAACCATCCCGGCAGGCATCTGTCCCTTCATCGCTCCCCCTCCAGGCGATAGTCGAGGAAATCCCCTACGAAAACGATGTGCTCGAGCGGCAGGTCCCTGTCCGCCATCAGCGGCACGATGGTCTCGAGGGTGCCCCGCACCACCGACTCCCGACCTTCGTACCCGGCATAGAACACCACGGCGACCGGGGTCGCCGCCGGATACCGGGTCGTGAGCTTGCGCATCATCTCCGGGAATTCCGTTTTGTGGGTGAACAGGACCAGGCTGCAGCGGTGCGCGGCCAGTTCCTCCAGCCTGTCTCCGCTCCGCGCCCGGTCGGTGGTCAGGATGATGGTGTGGGTTTCGGGGGACCAGGTGGGGTCGCGCCGCAGGGCGGCAAGCCCCGCGTTGAAGGAGCTCACGCCCGGCACGACCTCCATGCCGGAGTCCCCGAACTCCCCGAGGAGCCACACCCAGGGGCCGTAGATCAGCGGGTCGCCGCTGTCGACGAAAACGATCTTCTTCCCCTCGCCCAGGGCGCGTTTCACCTCGCGGACGAGACCCCCGCGGGTCTTTTCCCCCGCGGTCGGCGCCGATGCCTTCCCGGCGAGGGCATCGCCGCTGTCGGAGCGGGCGTGATGCCGGGTGACGCCCGAACCTGAAAGGTTCCGAACCTCTTTCCCCTCGAATTCCGCCTCGAAGCGCTCCAGGAGATCGGGGCTCAGGGTATAGACGATATCGGCTTCCCGCACCCGTCCCAGGGCCCTGACGGTGGCCAGGTCGGGATCTCCCGGCCCCATCCCCACCAGCGACAGCCGCCCCTCGCCGCCGAAAACGGGCCCGGGACAGATCCAGGCCGTAAACAGAAAGACCAGGGCCCCTTTCCGGACCGCCCATCGACACATACCCCCTCCTCCCGAAAAGGGGCATTATGTCATTTTTTATCCTTTGATGTAATATCCCGTAACCTTTTTCGGTCTCTCCGGGCTCCCCGGGGCGGGCCCTACTTCCTTCTCAGCCTCGAGGCCGGGACGGGGGCGTCGGCGGGGTAGACGGGGTTGGCCAGGGTCCACCAGCCGGGAACGGGGTCGGCGACGAACTCGATCCGGCGGACATACTTGATGCTCTTGTAGCCTAGATCGGGGGGGGCAACCAGGCGCAGCGGGGCGCCGTGATCGTGCGGCAGCGGTTTGCCGCTGATGGCCAGGGCGAGCAGGCATTCCCGCGCCGGGTCGACGAGGGCCGCTACCGGGAGGCATTCGATGTAGTGGCGCTGCCCCCGGGGGGCGCTCGAGGTCTCGCCGAGGGAGTGAAACACGGCGTACCGGGCCCCGGGGAGCGGGCGCGCGATCCGGACGATTTCGGCGAAGCGGAACCCCTCCCAGACGATGTCCTTCACCGACCACCCTTCGACGCAGTGGAAATCGGAGGTCTGGGAAATCCGGGGGAGGGCGAGCAGTTCCCCGTAGGCCAGGTCCCTGGAGTTCCCCACCATCCCCCCGATGGACAGGCGGAAGGGCTCGCTCCGTTTTTCCTCTTTCCAGAACAGGGAACCGGAGGCGGGATCGAAGAGGAACGTCTCCTTCTCGACCGTCCGGACGGGGAGGCTCCGGACGAAATAGGCCCGCAGGGCGGACGGGAGGGAGGCCAGCAGAGCGGCGACGCCCAGGGCCTTGAGCGCGAGCCGGCGCCCGAAATTCCGGGAGAAGGCAACAACCGGACCGGTCGATTGCGGGATTTGCGTTTTCATCGGCGCCTCGATCCTGCCGGGGGATTCCCGGTCTCTCCATTATACCCGGGCGGCGGAGGATGGTATACTCCTGCCGCCATCGGCGTCGTCGTGCATTCTTTCCCTGCGAGGGCCCTGTGAACGCGTTGGAATCATGGATCGAGGCGGCCAGCGGCATGATCTGGGGCTGGCCCCTGCTCCTGCTGCTGGTCGGGACCGGCGCCTGGCTCACGATCCTGCTCCGGGGACTCCAGTTCCGCCGGCTCGGCCGCTCCCTTCACCTGGCCCTGATCCAGCGGCGGGAAGAGGGCGCCCGGGGGGATATCTCCCACTTCCAGGCACTGATGACGGCCCTGGCGGCCACGGTCGGGACCGGCAACATCGCGGGGGTGGCGACCGCGATCGCGGTGGGGGGGCCGGGGGCCCTCTTCTGGATGTGGATCACGGGGCTCGCGGGAATGGCGACCAAATACGCCGAGGCGCTCCTCGGCGTGCGCTACCGCTTCGCAGACCGGCGCGGCGAGATGAACGGCGGGCCGCAGTGCTACCTGTCCCGGGGGATCGGCGGCCGCCGCGGCCGGTTTCTGGGGGGCGCCTTCGCCTTCTGCGCGGCGGGGGCCGCCTTCGGCATCGGCAACATGGTGCAGTCCAACTCCGTCGCGGACGCCCTGCGCAGCTCCTTCCGCGTCGACCCCTTCTGGACCGGCGTCGTCATCGCGGCGCTGGCGGGGGCCGTGATCCTGGGCGGCATCCGCTCCATCGGGCGGTTCACCGGGTTTTTCGTGCCGCTGATGATCCTGTTCTACATGGCGGGGGCGCTGGTCGTGCTGGCCGTCAACTGGCGCGGGATCCCGGAAATATTCCTGTATGTCGTCGGCGACGCCTTCCGCCCGGCCGCGCCGGTCGGGGGGTTCGCGGGGGCTACGCTGGCGGCCGCGATCCGGATGGGGGTGGCCCGGGGGGTGTTTTCCAACGAATCGGGACTGGGCACGGGCGGCATCGCGGCCGCGGCGGCCCGGACCCGCGAGCCGGTGACCCAGGCCCTGGTGTCGATGACCCAGACCTTCATCGACACCATCGTCGTCTGCTCCCTGACGGGATTCGTCATCATCGCCACGGGAGCCTGGACACGCTCCGATCCCGCCACCGGGCAGGGGTGGACCGGGGCCCCCCTCACCATCGAGGCGTTCAGCACCGGGCTCCCGGGCGCGTGGGGGGGGATGATCGTGGCGGCCGGGCTGGCGCTCTTCGCCTTCTCGACCATCCTGGGATGGGCCTACTACGGGGAGCGCAACATCGAATACCTCCTCGGTCCGAAGGCCGTCTTCCCCTACCGGGTGGCCTTCATCGCGGCCTCTTTCGTGGGCGCATGGGTATTGACGCTCCCGGACATCCGGGGGTTCCAGCTGGTCTGGAATTTCGCCGACCTGATGAACGGGCTGATGGCGCTCCCGAACCTCCTCGGCCTCCTGCTCCTTTCGGGCGTGGTGGCCGCGGAGACGCGCCGGTATTTCGGCGGGGAAGATCCACGAAGGTAAAGGTTTTTTTCTGGACATTCACGGCCCGGCGTCCGATACGTCTCCAGGGAGGTTTCATGAAAAAACTGGTAGTGACGCTCGTACTCGTCCTGTCGGCCGCCCCGCTTCTGACGGCGGGCGAAGCCATATTCTACGGGGGGGCCCAGAAGCCGGGCAAGCTCACCTTCGACGCCGCCGCCGAGGCCCCGGAAGACTTGCTGGAGGGGGACTTCGGAGCCACCATGGGGGCCCGGTTCTCAGCGGGGCGCGTCCTCGGCTTCGAACAGAACATCAGCTTCAGTCCCAGGTTCGCCAAGGAGGGGGTCAAGGCGTTCCAGATGGACACCAACCTGGTCCTGCAAGCCCCGGGGAGGGTCGTCCCCTACGCGACGGCCGGCATCGGGTTCATCCGCACCTGGGGCCCCGATTCCGATCCGGACATGGGCCTCGAAGACCTGGCGGCCGCGGCCTTCGGCTTCGGCACCCGCTTCACGGTCAACTACGGTGGGGGGATCAAGCTGCGGCGCCTCCTGGGGCCCCTGGGCCTGAACATCGACGTGCGCGGCTACCAGGTCCCGGACGCGCAGGACGGCTCCCTCCATTTCATCCAGACCACGGCGGGCGCCGTCATCAGCTGGTAGGCCCCTCTCCCGCCACTCAAGCCTCCGGGCGGGTGTAGCGGGCCTCGATGCGGCTCTGGATCCCGCCCCGGGGGGTGAACTCCCCACGGATTCTCATGGAAACGGGGCGGCACGCCCCGACCAGGTCCCGGAGCATGCGGTTGATGGCGTTTTCGTAGAAGATGCCGAGGTTCCGGTAGGCCGTGACGTATTCCTTGAGCGATTTCAGCTCCAGGCACCACTCGTCGGGAACATAATGTACGGTCACGGTCCCGAAGTCGGGGAGCCCGGTCTTGGGACAGATCGCCGTGTACTCGGGGAGGACGATTTCTATCTCGTAGTCCGGGTACTGGTTCTCCCAGCACTCGATCCCCGGCAGGGGCGCGTCGATCCCCGATTTGGCGTGGTCTTCCGTATAGAGTCTCATGAACACAACCTAACATAAAGCGGCGGTGGATTCGAGCCCCCGCCCGGGCGTTTCAGCCCCGCAGGTCCCGGGCCCGGCGGATCCATTCCCGGTTCCGTTTCCGGACGCCGCGCGGGCCCGAGCACGCCTGGTCGGCGATAAAGTCCAGGTGGAACGTCATCCGCCCCGCGTCCCCCGCCTCCCGCGCCGCCCGCGCCAGCCAGTAATGCGCCTCGAGATCGTCGTTGCTCCCGAGAAGACGGGCCTCGAGGCACTCGATCGCCCCGTCCACCCTCCCCAGGTGGAGGCGCGCCTTGCCCGCTTCCCGCCACGCGGCGCCCTGCCCGTAGCCCGGGTCGAGCCTCAGGACCTCTTCGTACCGGCCGAGGGCCCCTTCCCAGTCCCGCTCTCCCTCCAGGACCCGGCCGAGCAGGTAGTGGGGGCGTGCGTCCTCCGGGGCCAGCGCGACGGCCCGGCCGAAATAACCGCGGGCCCGGACGGGGTCACGCCGCCGGAGGTGGGCGAGCCCCAGCTCGAGGCAGGCGTCCGCGTTTTCGGGATCGGCCGTCAGGGACTCGAGGTTCCGCCTGAAGCGCCCTCGGCCTCCCCGGGCGGCCAGGCGGGTGCGGAGTGCCCCGAGCGCCCTGTCGGCCCACGGCGCGAGCAGGGCGAGGATGAGGGCCGGGGGGTAGGATGAGATCAGGACATACGCGGGCAGGGTCAGGGCCGAAAGGAGGAGGGCCCCGGCCGCCGCGCCGGTCGACAGGCGTCCGAGGTTCAGGATCGCCCAGAAGGTGTAGGCGAGGAGGAGGAGCGAACGGACCAGGATGCCGAAGGAGATTTCCACGTACCCGGCGATCAGAAAATGGGGGACCAGCCACTGGACGGGGGCGGTGACGAGGCAGAGGGCGCCCCAGAGCGGAAGGAGCGCGGAGGCGTGCGCGCGCCATTCCCGCCGGGAGAAGGAGAGGCCGGTCCCGTCCAGCGAAAGCGCGTTCCCGAGGGCGATGACGGCGGGAAGGTAGACCGCGAGGAGGAAGGCCGGGGCCTGGACCAGGTTGAGGTCGAGCAGCAGGCCGATTCCCCCGGAGGGGCGCCCGATCAGCTCCGGCAGGTCGGCGTAGACCGCGCGGCGCACGAGTCCGTACGCCGCAAGCCCGGCGCAGAAAAAGGCCCCCCCCGCCCCGACCGCCCCCCGCTCCCCCAGGGCGCGGAGGGCCCGTCCGCCGAACGCGAGGGAGCCCAGGATATCCGGCAGGAAGGTCATGGGCTCAGCTTGTATCCGACGCCGTAGATGGTCAGGATGTGCCGCGGGTTCCGGTAATCCTCCTCGATCTTCTTCCGCAGCTTCACGATGAAATTGTCCACGGTGCGGTTGGTCGGGAAATTGTCGGTCCCCCACACCCGGTCCAGGATCTCGTCCCGCGACACGGGCTGGTTCGCCCGGGAATAGAGCAGCTTGAACAGCTCCACCTCGTAGTGGGAGAGAGAATGCTCCTTCCTTCCGCGCCGCACGAGAAAGTGCTTCACGTCCACCCTGCTCGGGCCGACCTGCACGACCTCCTCCTCCCGGGCGTACCGCCCCCGGCGCCGCAGCAGGGCCATGACCCGGGCCAGGAGTTCCCCGACGGCGAACGGCTTGGTCAGGTAGTCGTCGGCCCCCGACTTGAAACCGCGGATCTTGTCGTACTCCTGCGCCTTGGCCGTCAGCATCAGGATGGGGGTGCCGAGGCCCCGGGCCCGTATCCGTTCGCAGACCTCGAGCCCCCCGATACCGGGCAGCATCAGGTCGAGAATGACGCAGTCCGGCTCCTTCCGGGCGATCGCCTCGAGCCCCCCCTCTCCCGTTTCCGCCCAGACGACTTCGTACCCTTCGAACTCGAGGATGTCCTTGAGCCCGCGGACCATCTCCTTTTCGTCTTCGATTACGAGGATTCTGTGCATGACGGCGCTAGGACTCACCCGGCATCCGGACGCCCGTCCGCGCCGGGGCGGCATCGTCGGGCACCGGCCGGATGGGGATCCTGAGTGTAAAGACGCTCCCTTCGCCCGGTTCGCTCTCGACCGAAATGCTCCCCCCGTGCATCCGGGCCACATGCCGGGTGATGGCCAGGCCGATCCCGCTGCCGCGCACCCCGCGAACGGAGGGTCCGCTGCCGCGATAGAACTGGTCGAAAATTTTGTCCTGCTCAGAATGGGGGATCCCCGGGCCTTTGTCAATCACGGCAAGGCTGACATCCCCGCCGGTCCGCTCGACCCTCACCTCCAGTTCCTTCCGGTCCCCCGAATACTTGATGGAATTATCCAGGAGATTCAGCAGCGCCATGGTCACGGCGCCGGGGTCCGCACGGGTGTCGGGGATCCCGGGCTCCACATGGAGCTCCATCCTGAAACCGGCCTTTTCGGCCTCGTAACGGTAGGCATCGATCGCGTTGGCGACAAGGTTTCCGATGTCGACCCTCTCGAAATGCTTCTGCTCGACGCCGCGGGAGAGGCCGGCGAAATCGAGGAGGTTGTTGATGAGACGCGACATGCGTTCGCTTTCATTGTGAATGACGCGGGTGTACTCGAGCCGCTTGGACTCCCCATGCACCCGTCCCGACACCAGCATTTCGCTGAACATGCGAATCAGGGAAAGCGGGGTCTTCAGCTCGTGGCTGACGTTGCTGATGAAGTCCTCCTTCAGCTGGCGCAACTGCCGGTCGTGCCTCCACCCGATGGAGATGATGGCCAGGCTGAAGAAAATCAGCAGCATGCTCAGGAGGATGAAAAAGAGGCTCGTACGCCGCTGCTTCCTCACCCCCAGTTCCAGCTCGGTGTAGTTGCGCGGCACGATCTGGAGGATCCATTTGTAGAGCGTCGTCGGGAAACGCCTCTCGAAGAAATATTTGGAGTCGCGGGAGATGGGGTGGCCGTAGATGCCGTTGTTCTCGAAATCGACGATGCTGACGTAGAAGCGATCCTCGAGGTCCCTGAGCCGCCGGTCGAGCAGGCCCAGGATCGCGTCGAAGTTCATCTGGTAGCAGACCAGGATCGGCTTCCCCTCGCGCGTTTCCTTCAGGAAGTAGGAGGCGAAGAAGTAGTTGTTGGGGCGCTCCATATGAAGGTGGTGGGGCTGGTCGGGAACCAGGCGCCCGAGGTCCAGATCCCGCACGTTGAAACTGGCCCGGAAGGCCCCCCACTGGTTCCGGATATCGTGGGAGTAGGGGGGGAAGAGCGGGTAGTTGCTGTCCGGGCTGAGGATATACACCTGGTCCACGTTGAGGTCCGCCGCCTTGACCGCCTCCACCATCTCGGGCCAGCGCGCGGGCTCGTCGACGTCGATCATGTCGTCGAGGATGAGGTCGTTGTCCACTATCCTCTGCTCGATGCGGTCCACGTACTGCTGCGCCAGCTTGATGTTGCTCTGCACCAGGGTGGTCTCGGCCAGGTTTTCGCGCCCGACGGTGTAATGGTAGCTGACGAACGAAAGCGCCGCCGTCGAAACGACGATCAGTCCGATCGCGAGGAAGATCACGGGAGAGTTGTGCGCAAACGGGATTCTCATGGCCGCTGTCCATTCTACCCTGCGGCGGGGCGGCGTGACGGGAAAATCCTCTCCGGACTCCCCTCCTACGGGGCGGCCGAAGGCGGGGAGCCCGACTTTTCCAGCAGGGCGACATCGCCGACCCCCGCCCTCTTGGCGATGTCGAGCAGGATGAAAACGTCGCCGTAGGGGAGGGAGGAATCCCCGCGAATGAACATGTTCTTGGCGGCGCGCCGGGCGAATACCTCCGTCAGGGTCGATTCCAGCTCCGACAGGGTCACGGGCTGCTGGTTCAGCCGGACCGTGTGATCGCTGTCTATTTCGACGATGATGGAATCGGGCTTTACGTTTTTGGGCTGCTCCGCCGGAGCCGGCTGGGGAACCCGCACCGGGTGCTCATGCTGCTTGAGGGGAACGGCGACCATGAAAATGATCAGCAGGACCAGGAGGATATCGATATAGGGGGTGATGTTGATATCGGATTGATACCCTTTTTTCCCCGTGTTCATCGCCATGACATACGCTCCTCGCCGCCCCTCGAGCCGGGCCTCTGCGGCACCGTCAGTACAGGCGGAAAACGACCTCGATGTTCGCCTGGACATCCACCGGGACACCGTTCAGGGTGCCGGGGCGGAAGCGCCATTTGGATGCGATCGTCTTGATGGCCGATTCGTCCAGCCCGTGCCCCAGGCCGCGCAGAACCTTGAAACTGTCGACGCTGCCGTCCCTGCGGATGATGGCCTGGATGAGGACGGCCCCTTCGATCCGGGCCTTGCGCGCCTCTTCGGTGTAGGCGGGGAGAGGCTGCAGCACCGCCACGGGGTCCTTCACGCCGTTACCGGCCACGTAGGGACCCACCCCGCTGCCGATCCCTCCGCCGCTGCCGCCCCCCATCCCGCCGCCGCTGCCGGGCCCCACTCCGGCGCCGCTGCCGGAACCGACCCCGGTCCCGCGCCCCGTGCCGATCCCTCCGCCGCTGCCGCTGCCGGAAGAGCGGGAATAGTTCGGGGGGGCGGAAATGTCCCCGATCGGGAGCGAAAGGTCGCGCGGGAGATCGATCGGCATCTCGACGCTCGCCACCTGGGCCAGCAGGTCCTCCGCGGGGAGCAGCGGCTGCGGGTTGTCCGGGTCGGGCGCCAGCATCTGCACCCGGGTGGTCTCCGGCATTTCCCCCGTCGCCGCCGGTTCCTTCTGATTCTTGCCGCCCCCCCCGCCGCCGCCGCCGTCCCGCCCGTCCCCTTCAAAGGGGAGGTACACCGGGTTGCTGACGTAAACGACGTTTTCGTCGACCGGGGCCGGGGCATCCGTTTCGCTCACCACCACCAGGATGAGACCCAGGACCGCCGCGTGGATGAAGATCGACAGCATCCCCGCTTCCATTTTCCTGGTGCGCCCCCGGGCGCGTTCCTCTTCGAGTCCCTCCGGATCCGCGAAAACCGAGGGGATGAAGCCGGGCCCGCGGGTCCGTGTAAAGAAATCGGCCAGGAAACCCTTCCAGCTGAAGGGGGTTTTGGGAGCGTCGTCCACGGAATGGAACAGGGAGGGTACGGTCCGCGGCGCCCTCCACCATTCCCTGAAGCTCCGGACCGGGTGGGTCAGGAAACTCCAGTCGATGTCCCTGAAGGCGCTCTCCTCGGGCGTTTCCCTGATGTAATGAAACAGCGAGGCCTGTGTCCGGGTCCGGGGGGGAAGTTTGATGCGGATGTTGTTGTCGCCTTCCTTCATTTCCATATCTTCCGTCGGACTGAGGGACCCCTTCCCCATGTCATTTTACTTCCCCGGGCACCGGACGGTTCCAATAAATCGAGCCCTGCCGCCCCACCAGGGATAAGATGCAGCTCCCGGGGGAGGGTCTCATTTTCATGCCCCGTCCCGCTGCCGGAACGGAACCGCCCCCGTGGGCCCTGGAACCATTGTACCATCCGGCGGGGCGCCGGGAGCGCACGCGGCGGGGGGCGTGCGCTCCCGGCCGGTCAGGAGGCGTCCGAACGGATGCGCATCCCGTAGAAGGAGCGCAGCACGAAGATCATCGAAATCACCAGGAACATGGCGGCGATGACGCGGGTGGTGCCCGCGGCCGTCTGCGACATGCTCACGGCCAGCTCCACCGCGAGCAGCCCGAACAGGGTGGTGAACTTGATCACGGGGTTCATGGCGACCGAGGAGGTATCCTTGAAGGGATCCCCGACCGTGTCGCCCACCACCATGGCGGCATGCAGCGGCGTCCCCTTCTCCTTCAGGTCCACCTCGACGATCTTCTTGGCGTTGTCCCACGCCGCACCGGCGTTGGCCATGAAAATGGCCTGGAACAGGCCGAACAGGGCGATGGAGATGAGGTAGCCGATGAAGAAGAAGGGCTCGATGAAGGCGAAGGCCAGCGTCGAGAAGAAGACCGTCAGGAAGATGTTGAACATCCCCTTCTGCGCGTAGCGGGTGCAGATCTCCACCACCTTCTTGCTGTCGCTGACGGAGGCCTTTTCCACCCCTTCCAGCCGGATATTGGCCTTGATGAACTCCACCGCGCGGTAGGCCCCCGTGGTGACGGCCTGGGTCGAGGCGCCCGTAAACCAGTAGATGACGGCCCCCCCCGTAACCAGGCCGAGCAGGAAGGGGGGGTGGAGCAGGGACAGTTTGTCGATGTATTCGAGGGCGAGTCCATGGGTGAGCAGAACGATGATCGAAAAGATCATCGTGGTGGCCCCGACCACGGCCGTGCCGATGAGCACCGGCTTCGCCGTCGCCTTGAAGGTATTGCCGGCGCCGTCGTTCTCCTCGAGCAGGTCCTTGGCCCTTTCGAACTGCGCCTGGAACCCGTACTCCTTCTTGATTTTCTGCTTGATGTCCGGGATCTGTTCGATCAGGGACAGTTCAAAGACCGACTGGGCGTTATCGGTGACGGGGCCGTAGGAATCGACCGCGATGGTCACGGGTCCCATGCCGAGGAAACCGAAAGCCACGAGCCCGAAGGCGAAGACCGCGGGCGCCAGCATCAGGGCGCCGAAACCGAGGGTACTCACCAGGTAGGCCACCGTCATCAGCGCCACGATCGCGATGCCGAGCCAGTAGGCGCTGAAGTTCCCGGCGACGAAACCGGAAAGGATGCCGAGCGAGGCGCCCCCCTCGCGCCCGGAGGCCACCACTTCGCGCACGTGGCGCGATCGGGTGGAGGTGAAGATCTTGACCAGTTCCGGGATAATGGCCCCCGCGAGGGTCCCGCAGGAGATGACGATCGAAAGCTTCCACCAGAGGGTGCCGTCCCCCAGCGACCCGATCAGGAGGCGGGAGACGAGGAAGGTGACCGCGACCGAAACGAGCGAGGTCAGCCAGACCAGGCTCGTCAGCGGCGCCTCGAAATTCATCCTCTCCGCCTTTTTATAGCGTATGCCCGCAATCGCCTCGTTGATCAGGTAGGACAGCCCGCTCGCGAGGATCATCATGATGCGCATGACGAAGATCCACACCAGCAGCTGGACCTGGATGAGCTCGCTCGGGACCGCGAGCAGGATGAAGGAAACCAGCGCCACCCCGGTCACGCCGTAGGTTTCGAACCCGTCCGCCGTCGGCCCCACCGAGTCCCCGGCGTTGTCCCCGGTACAGTCCGCGATCACTCCGGGATTGCGGGCGTCGTCCTCCTTGATATTAAAGACGATCTTCATCAGGTCCGACCCGATGTCGGCGATCTTGGTGAAGATCCCGCCGGCGATGCGCAGGGCGGCCGCACCCAGCGATTCCCCGATGGCGAAGCCGATGAAGCAGGGGCCGGCGTAGTCCCCGGGGACGAAGAGCAGGATGCACAGCATCATGAACAACTCGACGCTGATCAGCGCCATGCCGATGCTCATCCCCGCTTTCAGGGGGATGGCGTAACAGGGGAACGGGCGCCCCTCGAGGCTCGCAAAGGCGGTCCGGGAATTGGCGAAGGTGTTGATGCGGATTCCGAACCAGGCGACCCCGTAGCTTCCGCCGATGCCGATAAGACTGAATATGAGGATGATGGCAACCTTTTCGGCGGCGAAATGCTGCAGGAACCCGAAGTAGACCACCATGATGATGCCGATGAAAACTTCGAGGATGAGGATGAACTTGCCCTGGGTGATGAGGTAGGTCTTGCAGGTTTCGTAGATGAGCTCGGAAATTTCCCGCATCGCCTTGTGGACCGGGAGGTTCCGGAGCTGCGTGAAGATGACCAGGCCGAACAGGAGCCCCAGCACGCAGACGCCCAGCCCCGCTTTCAGGAGCGTTCGGGCGTTCCATCCCTGAAAATCGACCTGGCCCAGATCCGGAAGCACCAGGGACGCTTCCCCGCCGCTGTGAGACACCGGCGCGGCCTCCACCTGCGCCTGCGCGGCCAGGGGCGCCGCAAGGGTGCCGAACAGGAACATCATGAGCATCACCGCCCTCGCGCGGGTGATGGTGCTCCCCGAGTGATTAAAAAGTGTCGCCATCATTCTGGATTCTCCTGAGTAGTAAAGGGTGCGCGAACTCTGCTCTCAACCCAAGGCCGAGTCTTCCAATCGTGACTGAGGGGGGATTATAACCTCCGCCCCCCGATTTTCAAACAGCGGAAAGCCGGTTAAGTGGCGGGGGCCGGCCCGGTCGGAATCAGGCGAAAGCGAGCCGGCAGAAAGTGATGGCCGCGACGATGCTGACCACGTCGGCGACGAGGCCCGCGAAAACCGCGTGCCGGGCCTTCTTGATGCCGACCGCGCCGAAATAGACCGCCAGGACATAGAAGGTGGTCTCCGTGCTCCCGTAGGCGGTGGCGGCCAGCCGGCCGATGAAGGAATCAGGGCCGTGCACCTGGATCAGTTCCGTGACGATGCCGAGCGACCCCCCCCCGGACAGGGGCCGCATGAGGGCCAGCGGGAGAACTTCCACCGGGAAACGGAGCCATGCCAGGAGCGGGCCGAGCCCCCGCGAGAGCATCTCGATCGCCCCCGCCGCCCGCAGCATGCCGACGGCGACCAGGATGGCGACCAGGTAGGGGATGATGCGGACGGCCGTCTGGAAGCCCCCCTTGGCCCCCTCCACGAAGCTCTCGTAGACCTTGACCCCCTTCGCCATGCCGTACAGCGGGATGGCCACCAGGAAGAGCGGGATCGCCCAGGCGGAGATGGTTCCCAGGATCTGCTGCATCATCGCGCCTCCCCCCCGCGGTCGACGGCGAAAAACGGGATCTTTTCCAGGATCTTGACCGTCGTGACCCCCGCGGTCAGGGCGCAGAAAGTGGCCGCGATCGTCGTCCCGATGATGGCCGCGGGGTCTCCGGACCCTGCGGAGGCCATGACCCCGATCATGGTGGCGGGAATCAGCTGGAGGCTGGCCGTATTGATGGTCAGGAAGGTGCACATGGCGTTGGTGGCGACCCCGGGCCTCCGGTTCAGCGTTTCCAGGTCCTCCATGGCTTTTATGCCCAGGGGGGTCGCCGCGTTGCTCAGCCCCAGCATGTTGGCGGCGATGTTCATCGTCATGCTGGCCATGGCCGGGTGCCCCTTCGGGACATCGGGGAACAGCCACTTCAGCACGGGGGCGATGCCGCGGGCCAGGAGCGCCATCAGGCCCGAGTCTTCGGCGATCTTGACGATCCCCAGCCAGAGGGCCATGACGCCGATGAGGCCCAGGGCGATGGTCACCGCACCGGAGGCCGAATCGATGGCGGCCCTGGTGACTTCTTCAATCCTGCCGTTGACTCCGCCCAGGACAACGGCGAGAACAACCATGGCAAGCCATATGTAGTTCAGCATGATCCGGCCTCCTCCAGCCGCCGAGTGTGTCGCGTGCCCCGCATCCTATCACGATGGCGGGCAAAAACGACTTTAAAATAATATGAATAAGGGGCTTTACAGCCGCCGGGACAGTCTGGTACAGTGCATACTCGATGCCTCCCTCATCCATATCATCGGCGGTTTGCCAGTTGCCAGGCGAGAGTGGCCTATGAACCTTCAGGGCTCCATCAACGAAAACCAGAATGTTCTATCCGGGCTATATCTTAAACTGAAGAAAAGGTTTACTGAAAACGCCCTGGTCCTCGATCTCTGGGATTCGATGGAGAGCGACATCGGCCAGCAGATCCGCAGCCTCAAAGCGCTCCCCCCCTCCTTCTGGCGCCAGCTCAAGCAGGCGGCCGATGCCCCGAAGCCCTCCTCGCCCGGGAAGAATAAAGATCATACTCTTGAGAAAGAAGAGGTTATATCCCTGCAGCGTTCCTTCGAAATCGCCCTCGAAGCGGAGGAACCCGTCATCCTCCAGATCTACGTCCCGATCATCCGCAACCTCCGGAAGAACTGGACCAGCGAATCGCTCGATTTCTACATCCTCGTAAAGGCCCACCTTGCCCGGATCGTGCGGGTTACGGAGTCTTTTGCGGGAGACCCGCTCCTGGCCCAGCGTGCCAATATTCTCCTGCAGGCGTTCGAAAAAGAAGTCCAGGAACGTGAAGAAGAGCTCCCCCCCCCGGTGAACCGGGTTTTTGCCGGCCCGTCTGCCCGGAAACAGAAGCCGGCGGCCAAAATCCCGAAGAAGGCGGCGAAAGCGGCCGCTTCCCCCAAATCCCCGGCAAAATCACACCGAAAACCTTCCAAGGCCCCGGCCAAGAAGGTCGAAGTCCCGCGCAGGCGCGCCCGCCGCTAGCAATCCGAAACCCGGGGCCGCAGGTTGCTTTTTGGCGGATGCGAACCCATACTTCATCAGGGAAAAGGTGATCGCCCGGACGGTATGCCGTTCGAGCGCGGTCGGGGAGGATGGAGTGTTTGAATGTAATGGCCCTAAATGGCCGAACCCGGATGAGTTACGCAAGGACATGGAGGAGTTTTTCTCCAGCAAGTACGGCAACCAGATCAGGCTCGGGGTCCTGGGCTCCGAACCGGACGAGGCCCGGACCGCCGAGGAGGGCACCGAAACCAGCGAAGCCCCCCTCGACCTCAAGTTCGACTACCTGCCGAGGGATATAAAGAAATACCTCGACCGCTTCGTAGTCCGGCAGGACGACGCCAAAAAGGTCCTGGCGACGGCCATATGCGACCATTACAACCACATACGGCGCTGCTCGGCGAAGGGCCCCTGCAACGATTACGCCAAGCAGAACATCATCATGCTCGGCCCCACCGGGGTCGGGAAAACCTACCTGGTCCGGACCATCGCCAATCTCATCGGGGTCCCCTTCGTCAAAGGCGACGCCACCAAGTTTTCCGAAACGGGTTATGTCGGGGGGGACGTGGAGGACCTGGTAAGGGAGCTGGTGCAGAAGGCCGACGGAAACGTGCGCCTGGCGGAGTACGGCATCATCTACCTCGACGAAATAGACAAGATCGCCAGCCCCACGAACATCCTGGGACGGGACGTCAGCGGGGGAGGAGTGCAGCGCGGCCTGCTCAAGCTCATGGAGGAAACGGAAGTCAGCCTGCGCACCCCGTTCGACCTGACTTCCCAGCTGCAGGCAGCCATGGAGTTTCAATCCAAGGGGAAGGTATCCCGGTCGGTCATCAACACCCGGCACATTCTTTTCATCGTCAGCGGCGCATTCAACGGGCTCTCGGACATCATCCGCAAACGCCTGGGGGGCAAAGCCATCGGCTTCAACGCCGAGGGGCGCCGGGCGCCCAAGGACGAGGATTATTTCCAGGCGGTCAGAAGCGTCGACTTCATCGAGTACGGATTCGAATCGGAATTCGTGGGCCGGCTCCCGGTGGTGGTCGCCTGCCACGAGCTCGGGGTGGAGGACCTGTTCGAGATCCTCAAGAATTCCGAGGGCTCCATCATGCGCCAGTACATCAACGCGTTTGAAGCCTACGGAATCGAAATGTCCCACACCGATCCGGGCCTCCACCGGATCGCCGAGCGGGCCTACGAGGAGCATACGGGGGCCCGAAGCCTGGTCGGGGTCTGCGAGCGCATTTTTCGCGAGTACAAGTACCATCTCCCCCATTCGGCCGTGGACCGGCTGGAATTGACGGAGAGGCTGGTGGATCACCCGGACGAGGTGCTCGAGGAGATCCTGCAGTCGGCCCGCGCCCTCCGGCTCCGGGAAATGGACGCCGCCCTCGATGGGATAGCCCGGGAGTGGTCGCAGAAGAACGGAGTCGAGATCCACGTTCAACCCGAGGCGGCCCGGATCCTGAGCCGGCGGGCCTATGAGAGCGGCGAAAAGCTGGAGGATGTTTTCGCCGGGATCTTCCGGGACTACGAACACGGCCTGAACCTGATCCGCGGGGCCGAGGGCATCCGCTTCGAAATCACCCCCGAGGTGGTGCGTGACCCGAAGGCCGCCCTGGACGAATGGATCCGTTCCTATTACGTGAGCCGGGGGAAGTGATTCAGCTGCCGGGGGCGGGGGGAGCGCGCCGCATCCCCTGACGGGAGCCGCGGTCGGCAAGGGTGCGTTCGATAGAGCGCCGTATCTCCGCGCGGCCGGCCCCCCAGACGGGGGCGATCAGTTCCCGCTCCGGAGCCGTGCCGAACAGCCGTTCGATATGGATATCCGGGCTCAGCCGCTCCAGGAAATCGGCCACCAGCTCCGCATATTCCCCGAGAGACGGAAGGGGGAAGGGCCTCTCGGCATATTCCCTTGCCAGGGCCGTACCCCGCACCACGTGCAGGTGGTGCAGCTTCAGAAAATTCACCCCCTCCCCGGAAAGGATATCGGCCTCGGCGAGAACCGCCTCCCGGGTTTCCCAGGGAAATCCCAGGATGAGGTGGGCCCCGATCCAGATCCCCCGGCCCCGGGTACCGGCCACCGCCCGCCGCCAGCAATCGAAATCGTGCCCCCGGTTGATGCGCAGGAGCGTTTCATCGTAAACGGATTGGAGGCCGTATTCCACGGTCACGAAACGCGTCCGGGCCAGGGTCTCGAGCCAGGCCAGTTTCGCCTCGTCGATGCAGTCGGGGCGGGTGCCCAGCGCCAGCCCCACCACGTCCGGGTGGTCCATGGCGGCCTCGTAGAGCGGCGCGAGGGTTTCGAGGGGGGCGTAGGTGTTGGTGAAGGGCTGGAAATAGGCTATGAATTTCCGCGCGCCGAACCGGCGCCGCAGGTAGTCCATCCCCTCCCTGAGCTGTTCGGAAACGGGACGAAGGCGCGATGCGTTTTTCGGCCTGAAGGAGTCGTTGTTGCAGTAAGTGCACCCCTCGGCCGACAGGGACCCGTCGCGGTTGGGGCAGGTAAAACCCCCGTCGATGCTGACTTTATAAACCCGGCACCCGAATCTCTCCCGCAGGAAACGCCCATAGGCGTTGTACCGGGGCTGCATGGCGGGGCTAGATCTTGACCCGGCTGTCGTCCTTGGGGCAGACCCAGAACATGCCTCCCGGCATTCCCGCGTACCGGATCACCTTGGTCGCCACCATCGGGGTGCCGCATTTCGGACAGGCGTGCGCATAGGCCTCCGACTTGTTGCCGAGGCTGGCGCGCGCTGTTTTGGATAACTTTTTCTTCTCTGCCATTTAACTGGTTCCTTTCCTGTAACCGCCGGTGACGCGGGGCGGCGTGAAACCGGTAATGTACCGGTCCCGCCGGGACCCGTCAATACATTTTAAGCCGGAGCCCCTGGATTTCAGGGAGCCCGCGCACTCACAGCAGGGCTTGACCGTATTCGTAGCCGCGCTCGTAAGCCCGGAGGTTCATATGCTCCGTCCCGTGGGGCACGGACGCCTTCACGGTCTCCTTCACGGCTTCATAATCGATCAGCCGGGTCACCGCGGTGAAGAACCCGACCATGACGATGTTGAGGATCATCTTGCGCCCCAGTTCCTCGGCCAGCCGGGTGGCGGGAATGCCGAAAACCTTCATCCCCGATTTGAGCCCCTTGGGACGGACCAGTTCCTCCTCGATGATCACGATGGCGTTGTCCCTGGCTTCCGGCAGAAACTTGTTGAAGGCCTCCTGGGACAGCGCCATCAGTATTTCGGGGCGGGTCACGTAGGGGTAGAGGATCTTTTCGTCCGAGAGGATGACCTGGGCGCTGCAGGCGCTGCCGCGCGCTTCCGGCCCGAAGCTCTGCGTGAGCGTCGCGAACTTGTTTTCGTAGATGCTGGCGGCACGGCCGATGATGATCCCGGCCAGGATGACCCCCTGCCCCCCCAATCCCGCGAATTTGATTTCCGTTGCGCTCATTGCACCCCCTCGTAAGGCTCGTAGAAGGGCCCGAACCGTTCCGCCATGGTCGTGTGGTACATATCGAGGAAGGACGGCTTCTCCCGGTCGATGAATTTGCCGCAGACGATCTTCCCCTTGAAATCCAGGCCGACCTCGCGCGTATCCGCCCCGTTGACGATGGCGCTGTTCTCCTTGAACGCCTTCATCATCGCCAGCCCGTCCCCGAGCTTGTTTCTTCTCCCGTAGAGGGTCGGGCAGGGGCTGATGATCTCCACGAAGCTGAGCCCGTTTTTCTGGATCGCTTCCCGGATCGACCTGGCCGCCTGCTTGACGTGATAGGTGGTCCAGCGCGCGACGTAGACGGCGCCGGCCGACTCGGCCAGGAACGGCAGGTTGAAAGGTTCCTCGAAATTGCCGTAGGGGGAGGTGGACGAAATGGCGTCGATCGGGGTGGTCGGCGTCAGCTGCCCCCCCGTCATCCCGTAGGTGAAATTGTTCACGCACACCACCGTCAGGTCCATGTTTCTGCGCGCCGCGTGGATGAAATGATTGCCGCCGATGGCGAAGAGGTCGCCGTCGCCGCTGATCACCACCACCTTGAGTTCCGGGTTGGCCAGCTTGAGGCCGGTGGCGAAGGGGATGGGGCGGCCGTGGGTGGTATGAAAGCTGTCCAGCTTGAGGTAGCCGGCCACCCGGCCCGTGCAGCCGATCCCGGACACGATGGCGATCTGCTCCCGCGGATACCCGCAGTTCTCGATGGCCCGGATGAAGCAGTTGACCGTCGTCCCCAGTCCGCATCCGGAGCACCAGATATGGGGCATGCGGTCCATCCGCAGGTATTGGTTCACGGGGTTTACACGACTCATCGGGCCACCTCCTTCTTGTCTTTCGGGCGCGAGTGCCTGGCCGCATACAGGATCCGCTGGTATATGGCCTCGGGCTCGTGCACCGTCCCCCCGGCGTGGGGGACCGGGTAGCAGGAGGCCTTCCCCTCGATGACGCGCTGCAGCTCCAGGAACATCTGGCCGAAATTGAGTTCCGGCAGGACGAAGGCCTTCACGTGGGCGGCCAGCGTGCGCAGCCGCTTCTCGGGAAAGGGCCAGGCCGTGATCAGGCGCAGGTGGCCGACCTTGAGCCCGTCCGCCCGGGCCATCTGGATCGCCTTCCCCGCCACGCGGGAGGTGATGCCGTAGGAGACGACCACCACCTCGGCGTCCGCGGTGTCGGTCTCCTCTATCCGGATGATGCGCCTCGCGTTGTTCCTGATCTTTTCCACGAGATGGCGCACGCAGCGGTCGTGCGCCTCGGCGTTCATCGCCGGGTAGCCCCTTTCGTCGTGGGTGAGCCCGGTGACGTGAAAGAGGTACCCGTCCCCAGCCTTGACCATGAGAGGGATCTCGTTGCGCCCGGCCTGGTAGGGGAGGTACTTCCCCGGCTTCTGCGTCGTGTAGCGGCGGGGTGTCACCTCGATCTCCTCCGCCCTCGGAATGATGACCTTTTCGGTCATGTGCCCGACGCACTCGTCCATCATCAGCATGACGGGGACGCGGTACTCCTCGGCGAGGTTGAAGGCCGCGATGGTGAGGTCGTAGCACTCCTGGGGGCTGTTCGGGCAGAGGGCGATGATTTCATAATCGCCGTGGCTCCCCCAGCGCGCCTGCATCATGTCCCCCTGCGCGGGCATGGTGGGGAGCCCCGTGGAGGGGCCGCTGCGCTGCACGTCGACGAAAACGCAGGGGGTCTCCAGCATGGCGGCCAGGCCGACATGCTCCATCATCAGGGAAAGACCGGGGCCCGAGGTCACGGTCATCGCCTTGGCCCCCCCCCAGACGGCGCCCTGGATCGCGATGGAGGAAGCGATCTCGTCCTCCATCTGGATGAACATCCCGCCGACGGACGGGAACCGGGCGGCGATCCTCTCGACCACCTCCGTCGAGGGCGTGATGGGGTACCCCGCCACGAAGCGGCATCCGGCCGAGAGCGCGCCCTCGCAACAGGCATGGTCCCCGTCGAGAAAATGGGCCCCGGTCAGGACTCCTTTGGGATCGGCTTTCACTCGTTCTCCTTTCAGGCGACAACCTTCTCTTTCAGCATCCCGAAAATCGCAAAATCCGGACAGTAGGCGCCGCACAGATCACACCCGGTGCATGCTTCGGGCTTGACCGCCTTGGGGGTATGATACCCCTTGTCGTTGAACGTGTCGGAAAATGCAAGCACCCCGGAAGGGCAGAACTCGATGCAGAACCCGCACCCCTTGCAGAGTTCGGGGTTGATGGTCACCACTCCCCGGGGCCCCCGGGCTTTTTTCCCGTCTGACATAAAAGGTTCTCCTTCTTACTTTTCCCATCCTGCCCCTCTAAATCTACCGTCCCGGTATTCCGCTGGCAACCGAAAATCCCCCCCCGGCGAACCCGAATGCCGGCACATTGAAGGAATGAGATTTCATTTTCGATCTTCCCTCTTGGTCCTGGACCGGGTCTCCGGTACCATGGCGGCGGGATCTTTCCCGGGAAACGGAGGTTCAAGGATGTCACTCCCCATGGCCGCCCGCGCAGGCCTGCTCCTCCTGTGCCTGGGCGCCGTCCGCCCGCCGTCCCAGGCCGCGGATCGGAAGGACGGGGCACCGCTGGCGACCATCGAGGGCGCCGCCATCACCGAGGCCGAAGTACACGCCGGGGCCTTGGACGAACTGGAGGCGCTGGAGCTCCGGATCCTGAGGGATACGGCCGCACAGGCGCGCCGGCGGCACGAAATCATGGAGGCGTCGCTCGACCGTCTCCTCGGGGAAAGGCTCCTCGAGGCGGAGGCCGGCAAACAGGGGATCCCGGTGGCGGCGCTGCTCGAGAAGGAACTCCCGGCCGAAGCCATGGAGCCGACGGCGGAGGAAATCGAGGCCTTCTACGGCGAAAACGAGGAACGCATCACCGTATCGAGGGAAGAGGCGCTGCCGCTGGTGGCCGGACACCTCCGGCAGCAGCGGCAGGCGCGCGCGCGGGAAAGGCTGATGGCGAGGCTGGAGCTGGAGCACAAGGCGATACGCCTCCTCCGTCCGCTCCGTTTCGAAGTGCCGTCGTCCGGGCACCCCTCGCTCGGACCCGATTCCGCCCCGGTGGTCCTGGTGATCTTTTCCGATTTCGAGTGCCCCTACTGCCGGCACTACGGCGGGACGCTCAGGAAAGTCGCCGCGCGGTACGACCGGCAGGTGCGCCTGGTCTTCCGCCAGTTTCCGCTCCCGAGCCTCCATCCCGACGCCGAGCGGGCGGCCGAAGCCTCCCTCTGCGCGCACGACCAGGGTCGTTTCTGGGAGATGCACGACCTGCTTTTCGCCGGAACCGAGGGGCTGGGGGAAAAGCAGGTCGAGGCGATGGCCGCCTCCCTCGAGCTGGATGCCGCGGCCTTCGGGGCCTGCCTCCGGTCCGGACGCCACCGCGACCGTATCCGGAGGGACATCCGTGAGGGCTCCGCGGCCGGGACCGAAGGCACGCCGACGCTGTTCGTCAACGGCAGGTATTTCGGCGGGGTCCGGTCCTTCGAGGAGGTCGCCGCCATCGTGGAGGAGGAACTGGCCGCCGGGAAGCAGGGGCCCCTCCCCGGGCCTACAGATAGTGATGACGCAGGGCGTACTGAACGAGCTCGGCCGTCTTCCGGACATTCAGCTTATCCATGATGTTGGCCCGGTGCCGTTCTACGGTCCTGACGCTGATGCAGAGCAGATCGCCGATTTCCTTGTTCGATTTGCCCTCGGCGATCATCTTCAGTATTTCACGCTGCCGCAGGGTGAGGTCCCCCCGGGGCGCGTCGTCCTCCCCGCGGCGCAGGCGCGCCCAGTTCCGCATCGACTGCTCCGCCAGGGCCGGAGAAATATAGATTTTCCCCTCCCTGATGTTTTCGATGGCCGCGAAGAGCTCCCGTTCGGCGTCCTCCTTGAGCAGATACCCGTCGCATCCGGCGGAGATGGCCTGGTAGAGGTATTCCTCCTCCTTGTGCATGGTAAGAATGAGGATTTTCGCCCCGGGCTGAAGATGCCGGATCTCGGGGATGGCCTCGATCCCCCTGAGGTTGGGCATGGAAACATCGAGCATGATCAGGTCGGGTTCCACCCGGTTGAGCGCACTCAGCAGTTCCAGGCCGTCCCCCGCTTCTCCCACGATCTCCACGTGACCATGATCCTCGAGGATCATTTTCAGCCCCCGGCGCACGAGGGCATGGTCATCGGCCAGTATCACACGATATCGCTTCATCATTCAGACAACGGCCCCCGGCGGCGTCGCATTGTTTCCGGTTTGCGGGCCCGGACCGGCCTCCATGTTTCCGGACCCTGTTTTGCGACTACCTTCCCACCGGATATGGGGGATGTCAACCTTTATCCGGCCTCCGGCTCCATTTCAGGGACCCGGACCTGACGGCCCGGGTCCCCGCGCTTTGGCGGCAGGGTGTTGCGGATATCGGGGCGGGAACGGCCCTCGTCGGGCCGTCGTCATGAAGGATCTGTCCTGCTTTCTCCTATCAGTTTTTCTAAACCACTTATAAGATCCCTTTCCCTCCCCCGCAACCTTGCCGGCGCCTCGCGCCGCCCGCCGGAACCACAACCGGTCACCGGGCGCACTTCCGCTCGAGCCGCGCAAGGCGCCGGCGGAGCCGCCCGTGCCATTTCCGGTAACGCTCCTCGGCCGTCCCTCCCGAACCATGCGATTCCCGGAGCCTGACCAGCGCCTCCCGGACCAGGCCCAGGGCCTTTTCCGGACACCGCGCGCGATGCTCGTAATAGATGGCCAGCTGCTCGTAGGCGTCGAATCCTTCGGGGGTCCCGCCCAGGAGCTTTTCCCAGAATTCATTGGACACCCGGAAATCGCGCTCCCGCTTGGCCATCAGGGCCAGTTCACGCTGCGCGCGCAGTTCGGTCCCCCTCGGGAGTCCCTTTTCGAGCGACTTCCGGAACAGGCGCCCGGCAAGTGGAAGTTCCCCCGACTTCTGCAGCATCCGGGATATGCCGAAGAGTTCTCCGCCGCCGCAATCGCTCTGCTCGGGATCTCCCAGCATCCGGTTCAGGCGCAGGGCGAGCACCGCCAGGCCGCAAAGGTCCATCTGGTTGTGGCGGAAGACCTCGGCGATCGGACCCGCCGCCCCCCCCCGGATGAAATCAAAATACCTTTGGGGGATGGAGGCCGAAGGGATGTCCCCTCCCCGGTCGAATCCCAGCACGTGGCGCTCCACTTCCGCCAGGGCGACCGATTCCAGGCTCCACCGCCACAGGCGCCGGGCGGGATAGAGCAGGTCCAGGTGCACCGGCGGCTCCGGGACGGCGCCGAACCGGGCCATCCGGTAACGGGTTTCGAGCAGCGGCCAGTCGAAACTCCTGCCGTTGTAGGTGACCAGCACCCGGAATCGGGCCAGGCGTTCGGAGAGCGCCTCGAGAAGCGACGGCTCCTCCCCGTAGTCGCACATGAAGAACTGCTCCACGCTGAACCCGTCCGCCTCCCACCATCCGACACCCACAAGGAAGGCACAGGTCCCGGTGCCGCCGGACAACCCCGTGGTCTCGGTATCCAGAAAAATCCACTCCGCGGGGTCGCAGGGGGGCGGGGCCGACCCGGGGGACAGCCGGCGCCAGGCCCCGGGAGACAGGGGCTCCGCCGCGGGCCCGGCGAAGCGGCGCCGCACCCGGAAATGGCTCCCGCGCCCGTTCCGCTCCATTCTCCCCCCCAGGAGGGAAGTCAGTTCCTCCGCGTGGGACCGCCCTTCGGTCCCGGGACCGTGCCCGCCGGGCCCCGCGTTCGGCCGCAACGCCGCCACCCGGGATAACCTGTCCGCGATCGACGTCATGGCTGCCGCCGGAGTTCGGTGGATTGTCCGCCGACCAGCCGCTCGAGGATGGCCAGGGCCGCTTCCTTCGAATGCTCCCCGGTTTCGCCCACCGGCCCCACGCAGGAGGGGCACCCCTTGTCGCACTCGCACCCCGAGATCAACTCCAGCGTCCGTGCGAGCAGCAGGTCGTGGATGCGATACAGCGGCTCGCTCTGGCCGATGCCGCCGGGATAGTTGTCGAAGAGATAGAGCGCCGGCTCGAACCATTCCCCCTCCGGGGAGGCGCCGTCCGGCGCACGGAGGGGCTCCGCGACATCGGGCGCCCCCTCCCCTATCGTGGCGCCCAGGTCGACGCGGTCGCACATCAGCAGCAGGCAGGCCACCGATTCCAGGGCGTAGAGGAGCCCGAAAAGGCCGTCCTGCCGCTCCGAAACGGTATAGGGGAGCGCGTCGATCAGCGCGCGCCTCAGCGTGACCCAGTAGGCCGTCGTGTGCATCTCGTTTTCCGGGAGCTCCAGGTTCCCCGAGCCGACATTTTCGAGGGTGTAGAACTTGATCTTCTTGAAGCCGACCACCTGGGAGCGGATCCGCACGTCCCCGTGCGCTTTCGCCGCGGGCCCGGCGACCGACGCGCTCTCGTCCACCTTGAGGCGTTCGACCTCCGTGTAAACGATGGCCTGCGTGAAATAGTCCGCATCGACCTGCTTCACGTAGGCCTTGCGCCCGGGGAAGTCCATCCGCTCCACCTGGTACTGGATGGCGCCGTGGAGATAGATCGCCTTGGGATGGACCGTGGAGAGCGCGCTGGTGAAATCCACCTCCCCGATGATTTTCGGCGGGCCGGTCTCGTCGACGATCACGAAATTGTCCGAGGTCACCGAGCGGAGGCTGATGGCGTCGGCGGGATACGATTCCTGGGTCCAGTACCAGAACCCGCCGTTCGCGTGCAGGTACCCCGATTCGGCCAGCCGCTCGCCGAGGAGCTGCAGGTCCGCTTCCCCGAACGATTCCCCCGCCTGGAGCGGAAGCTCGAAGGCGGCGCACTTGAGGTGGTTCACCAGGATTTCGAGGTTGTCGGGTTGGATATAGGCGTGCTCCGGCGACCCGGAAAAGAAATATTCGGGGTGCCGGACGATGAACTGGTCGAGCGGGCGCGAGGAGGCCACCAGCACGGCGCACGCCCCCCCCTTGCGCCGCCCCGCGCGTCCCGCCCTCTGCCAGGTGGAAGCGATGGTGCCGGGATAGCCCGCCATCACGGCGACATCAAGGGACCCGATATCGATTCCGAGCTCCAGCGCGCTGGTGGAGACCACCGCCCGGATCCTCCCCTCGCGCAGCCCCTTTTCGATCTCGCGCCGCTCCGTGGGAAGATAGCCCCCGCGGTATCCCCTCACGATCTCGGGTTCTCCCGGGGGCTGCGGGTTGTCCCGTTTGAGGTAGGTCAGGAGCACCTCGGCGTGGAGCCGGCTGTTGGCGAACACCATCGTCTGCAGGCCGTGATGCACGAACGCGCGCGCGATCCGCCAGGTCTCGTTGATGCAGCTGCGCCGGATGCCCAGGAAGCGGTTCACCATCGGGGGGTTGTAGAACAGGAAGACCTTCTCCCCGGAAGGGGCCCCGCTCCGGTCCACGATCCCGACCTCCTCCCCGATGAGGCGGCGGGCCAGTTCCCCGGGATTGGCGATGGTGGCGGAGGAGAAGATGAACCGGGGGTCCCGGCCGTAAAACCGGGTGATGCGCCGGAGCCGGCGCAGCACGTTCGCCAGGTGGCTGCCGAAAACCCCGCGATAGGTGTGCAGTTCGTCGATGACGATGTACTCGAGGTTTTCGAACAGCCGAGTCCATTTCGTGTGATGCGGCAGGATCCCCGCGTGCAGCATGTCCGGGTTGGTCAGCACGATGTGAGCCCGCTGCCGGATGGCCCGCCGGGCGTCCGCGGGGGTGTCCCCGTCGTAGGTGAACACCCCGAACGCGTCCCCGAGGCTCCCTCCCAGCTCCTGGAGCTCCGCGAGCTGATCCTGGGCCAGCGCCTTGGTCGGGAAAAGATAGAGGGCGCGGGTATCGGGGTTTTCCAGGATGGCGTCGAGGACCGGGAGGTTGTAGCAGAGGGTCTTCCCGCTGGCGGTGGGGGTCACCACCACCACGTTCTCCCCGCGATGGATCCTCTCGACCGCTTCGGCTTGGTGGGAGTAGAGCTCGTGGATCCCCCGGCCGCGATAGGCCGCGGCCAGTTCGGGCCGGACCCAGGCCGGCATCGGCGCCCATTCGGCCTCCCGCGCGCCGAAGCGCTCGATGGCCGTGACCACCTCGTTGGGGGCGCCGTCCGGCACCAACTGGCGCACGATGTCGCCCACTTCCATCAATCCCCTGCTGGACCGGACCGGCCGCATCTCCATGATTTCACCTTTCCTTCACCTTGGCGCCCAGTCTAGCACATGGCCGGGAGATTCGGAAAGAGCGAATTACGCCCGGGACGGAGGAAGCGCGGGATGAAGGGGGGGCGGGTCAATGCCGCGGTTGCGCGCGCCCCTTCCTGGCCTTTTTCTGCCGGTACAGGGCCCGGTCCGCGGTCTCCAGGAGAAGGTCGAGGCTGACCGCGTCGCTGTGGACGGCGATGCCGTAGCTGACCCGGATGCGGATCTCGCCGGAAGTCGTGGCGATCGGGTCCTCCGCCAGCCGCGCTACGATTTCGCGCGCCCTCCGATCCGTGGTCTCCCGGTCGCAGCCCGGCAGCCCGATCAGGAACTCGTCGCCGCCGAAGCGGCCGACGCTGCCGTTGCGCACCGCCTCCTCGAGCCTCTGCCCGACCGATTCGAGGATCTGGTCCCCGACGAGGTGGCCGTGGGTGTCATTGATCTCCTTGAAATCATCGATATCGAGCAGCACGATCCCCATCGGGCCCTGGTCTCCCGTGCCGGAGCGCCGCCCCAGGCGGTCGATGATCTCCCGCTTGACCAGTACCCCGCTCGGATCCTTCTGCAGGGACGCGATGGTCCTGCGCAGTTCCGCCTCCTCCACGATCCGGGCCCGGACCGAGTCGAGCTTCGCTTCGAGCTCCTTCCGGGATCCCTTGACGATGTACCCGTCCGCGCCCGCCTCGAAGGCGAGGGTCTCGCTTTCGGTCCCTTCCCTGACCGTGAGAAAGAGGACATAGAGGTGTGGCCCCGTCCGGTATTCGTCGATGGCCTTGATACGCCTGCAGAGGCTGATGCCGTCGAGCCCCGGCATGTGCCAGTCCACCAGCAGGATGTTCGGCCGGGCGGCCGAGGCGGCCGAACGGCGCAATCGCTCGAGGGCTTCGAGGCCGTCCGCCGCCTCGCGCACCTCGTACCCCCACTCCCGGAGCTGGGCGGCGATCATTCTGCGCACGGCCGCGTTGTCGTCGGCGAGAAGCACCCGCAGCTTGGTGGCGGCCTCATTCCCGTTTCCCATGGCGCAATCTCCCGGGCCGAAAGAGGTATTGTGGGATTATAGGCCTTCCCGCGCCCGCTTTGCATCCCATAAACGGGGTGAGCGATCGGGGCCCGAATCCCACTGGAGCCCGCGACCCGAAAAATGCCATACTGAAGGGCCACGGGTGCCGGTCACGGCGGAGGGGAGGAAGGCCTAAAACATGAACGCGGACGGAGCGGCAAAGAGGGTGGTCCTGGGGGTCGACATCGGCGGCACCAGCGCCAAGTTCGGACTCGTGGACCGCGGGGGCCGCTGCCTCTCGGGCGGGGCCATCCCCACCGGGGCGCGCCGCCCCCCCGAGGCCTTCTTCGAGGACCTCTGCGCGGCCGCCCGGCGGCTGCTGGAGGGGCAGGAGGGCCGCCTCGCGGGGGTGGGGATCGGTGCGGCCAACGCGAACTTCTATACGGGCACCATCGAGCGCTCCCCGAACCTCGGATGGGAGTACGTGGAGGTGCGCGCGGAGATCGGGAAGCATTTCGATGTCCCCGTCGCCGTCACCAACGACGCCAACGCCGCCGCGCTGGGGGAGATGCTGTTCGGCGCGGCCCGGGGAATGAGGGATTTCATCGTCATCACCCTGGGAACCGGCCTGGGGAGCGGGATCGTGGCGAACGGGTCGCTGGTCTACGGGGCCGACGGGTTTGCGGGCGAAATCGGTCACACCATCGTCGACCCGGCGGGGAGGGCGTGTGCGTGCGGGAGGCGCGGGTGCCTCGAAACCTACTGCAGCGCCACCGGCCTGTGCCGGACCGTGCAGGAACTGATCTGCGACACCATGCTGGAGAGCGAACTCCGCTCTTCGAGCTACCGGGACCTGACCGCCCGGAAGGTGTCCGAAGCCGCCGGGCGGGGGGACCCGCTTGCGCTCGCGGCTTTTGAATCGTGCGGGGACACGCTCGGGCTGAAACTCGCCGACGCCGTCGCGCACCTCGGCCCCGAGGCCGTCATCCTGTGCGGCGGGATGGCGGCCGCGGGCGAACTGATCCTCCGGCCGACCAGGCGGTCGATGGAGAAGCACCTGTTCCCGATCTACCGGGACAAGGTGAAGATCCTCCCCTCCGGGTTGGGCGAAACCAATACGGCCGTGCTCGGCGCGGGGGCGCTGATATGGAACGCGCTGGGGGAAGCCTGATGCGCACCAGCTATCACAACCACACCCTTTGGAGCGACGGCAAGGCCACGACCGGGGAGATGATCGAGGCCGCCCGGCGTGCGGGAGTGCAGGAACTCGGGATCTCGGACCATTTCGCGCTCACCGCCGACGGCCGGCGCTTCCCCTGGTCCCTCCCCCCCGAATCCCTGGACGCCTACGTCGAGGAGATCGTGCGGGCCGGGCGAAACAGCGGGGACATCACCATCCGGCTGGGGCTGGAAATAGATTATTTTCCCGGCATGGCGGGCCGGGTCGGGGAGCTGCTCAGGCCCTACCCCTTCGATTTTCTCATCCACTCGGTCCACTTCGTCGACGACTTCGCGATCGACCTGAACGCCGGGCCGTGGGACGATTTCCCGGTGGACGAACGGGACCGCATTTGGCGCGCCTACTGGGAGAATCTGCGAGCGGCGGCCGCAACGGGGCTGGGGGACATCATCGGGCACTTCGACCTGCCGAAGAAGTTCAACTACCACCCTTCGGTCGATCTGACCGCCGAAGCCCTGGGGGCGCTCGACGCCATCGCCGGCGCCGGCATGGCCATCGAAATCAACTGCGCCGGGTGGGACAAGCCGGTGCGGGAAGCGTACCCCGCCCCCTTCTACGTCAGGGAAGCGCGCCGGCGCGGGATCCCCCTCATCATCAACGCCGACGCGCACGAAGCCGGGGACGTGACGCGCCATTTCGACCGGGCCCGGCGACTGGCGGCCGACGCCGGGTACACCGAGCAGGTCCGGTTCGAGCGCCGGACCCGCATCCCCTACCCTCTCTGAGCGCCTCCCCTTCACCCTGACCGGCGCCCCGGTTCCCCGCCCGCGCACCCGCGCCCCGTCCCGTTCGCCCACAGCGCCAGGGCGAACAGGAAGCAGCCGGCCCCGAGCCGGGCATGATCGGTCGTCTCCCCGAGCACCACCAGGCTGGCGACGATACCCACCGGGATCTTGAGGTTGTTCATCACGGCCAGGGTCCCCTCACGGACCCTTCGCGCTCCCAGGTTCCAGAGGAAAAATCCGAGGCCCGAGGCGACCAGGCCCAGGTAGGCCAGGGCCGTCCACTGGCCGGGGCCCACCCGCAGGTTCCCCCAGTCGGTGGTCGCGGCCGAAAAGATCCCGGTCACCAGGGCGGCGCCGCAGTACATGAGCCCGACGGCGTCCCGGTCGCGCAGCTCCGGGCGTCCACGCATCCGGCTGCGGTAGGCGATCTGGCCGAAGGCGAAGGCGGCGTTGGACAGCTGCAGCAGCAGGACGCCGTAAAGGCTCGCCGAAAGGGCCTGGTCCGGAAATTTCATGACCGCGCCCCCGGCAACGGCCAGCAGCGCGGCCGCGACCAGCCCGCCGCGGAGCCTCCCGCGCCTGCCGTCGGCGATGAGGGCCACGAACAGGGGGGTGGTCGTGGTCAGCAGCGCGATCATGTGGGCCGGGAGGTAGCGGAAGGACGCGATGTAGGCGACGTACATCAGGCCGAACTGGATCGACCCGATCCACATGAAGAACATGCGGTCGCGCTTCCCGATTCCCGACACCCGCATGAAGGGGAGCAGGAGCGCGAGCGAAAACAGCATCCGGGCCATGGAGATGAAACCGGAGTCGAGGTCGGCCAGGGCCCCCTTGATGATGACGAACGAAAAGCCCCAGATGACCGAAACCAGAACCAGATACGCCAATGCCGTGCCCCCCGGCCGGAAATGAACAGCGGTGCCGCGCTCCATTATGCCCGGGACGGGGCCGCAATGAAAGCGGCCGGAACGGTGCCCCTCCCGGCCGCCGGTTGGGGTAGCCAGGCCCCCGCGGATTGTGGGATAGTACGGTCGCCGGAAAGGAGGAGGCATGGCGAAGGAATCGGTTCTCGTCATCGACGATGAAAAGGACCTGATCGAACTGCTCCGCTACAACCTCGAAAAGGAGGGGTTCCGGGTCGAGGGGGCGCCCGACGGGGAGTCGGGGCTGGCTGCGGCCGCCCGCCGGCGCCCCGACATCCTGATCGTGGACCTGATGCTTCCCGGGATGGACGGGCTGGAGGTGTGCCGGCGCCTGCGCGCCGATGCCGGGACCGCCTCGGTCCCCATCATCATGCTGACGGCGAAATCGGCCGAGGCCGACCGCGTCGTGGGCCTGGAGCTGGGGGCGGACGATTACGTCACCAAGCCGTTCAGCCCGCGCGAACTGGCGGCGAGGATCCGGGCGGTGTTGCGGCGTGCCGGGGCGCGCACGGCGGAGAGGGGCGCGGAAACCCTCCGGCGCGGCGACCTGGTGATCGACCCGGGGCGCCGGGAGGCACGCCTGGGGGGGAAGATCTTCGGGCTGACTGCAACGGAATTCCGGCTGCTGCACCTGCTCGCGGCCCACCCCGGGCGGGTATATTCCCGGGCGGAGCTCGTGGATGCGGTCCTGGGCCGCGAGGCGGCCGTGATCGACCGGACCATCGACGTCCACATCACCGGGTTGCGCAGGAAAATGGGCGGAAGCGGAGACCGGATCGAGACGGTCCGGGGATTCGGTTACCGTTTCAGGGAGCCGGAGGACTGACCCCCCCTCCCTCCGGCGTCGTCCCGGACGCCGGACCGAGCGGCAGCGACACCGTGAAGGTGGAGCCCCTTCCCAGTTCGCTCTCCACCCGGATGCGGCCGCCGTGGGCTTCCACCAGGTGCTTGGCGATGGCCAGCCCCAGCCCCGTCCCCCCCGATTCCCTCGAACGCGCGGCGTCCGCCCGGTAGAACCTCTCGAACACCCTCTGCTGGTCGGCGCGGGGGATCCCGACCCCGGTGTCGGAGACCGAGAGGAGCACCTCTCCCCGCACGGCCTCGGCGTGGACGCGGATGCGCCCGCCGGGGGGGGTGTAGCGAACGGCGTTGTCCAGGAGGTTCTGGACCGCCTCCTGAAGCAGGCGGACGTCCCCGGGGACCGGGGGGAGATCCGGGGCGTAGTCGGCCTCCAGCACAAGCCCCTTCCGGTCCGCTTCCATGCGGGTCGTTTCCAGGGAGGGATCGAGGATGCGCGAGACGGCGACCGGGCTGGTTTCCAGCGACAACCGCTCCGCCTCGATGCGGGCCAGCTTGAGCAGGTCCCCGGTCAGGCGGCCCAGCCGCAGGGCGTGAGCGTGAATGATGCGGACGAAGCGCCGGCCGTCTTCCCGGTCCTCGAGCGCGCCTTCGAGCAGGGTCTCGGCGAATCCCTGGATGGCCGCGAGCGGGGTGCGGAACTCGTGGGAGACGTTGGCGACGAAATCGCGGCGTGCCCGCTCCAGCCGGCGGATTTCGGTGATGTCGTGCAGCACCATGACCGCCCCCGTCGTCGACCGCCCCGAGCGCACCGGCGCCGCGGTCGCGGCGTAGGACCGGGTGCGGACCGAACCGGTCACCACTTCGCCCCGGACCGTTTCCCCGCCCGCCAGGGCCTTGCGGAAGAGCGAGAGGAGGTCGGGGTGGTGCAGCACTTCCACGATCGGTCGAGAGCGGCAGCCGGCGTCCCGCGTCCCATCCCCCGCCGCTTCGATACCCGCGGCGCCGATAAAGGCGCGGTTGCAGTACACCACCCTCTGGCCGGAATCGATGACGGCGACCCCTTCCTCCATGCTGGCGAGGATGGCCGAAGACTGGTTGCGCTCTTCCGTCAGGGTCCGGATCGACTGGTCCAGCCGCGCGGCCGTCCGGTTCAGGGACTCCGACAGCTCCGCCAGTTCGTCGTTGCTCCTCTCCACCGGCATGGGGCGGAAATCCCCCTCGGCCACCCTCCGGGAAAACTCCTTCAGCCGCCCGATGCGGTTGCTCACCCTGCGGAAAAGGAGGAGCGACACCCCCCCGATCAGGGCCAGCATCAGGAAAGAGGTCCCCCACAGCCTGCGGCGGAAGTCCCGCACCGCGCCGTCCAGCCGCCCGAGCGGGACCGAAAGCCTCAGGACCAGGGGCCCCTCCCCCGCGGCGGCGAAGCGCACGGCCAGGTACACGAGGTCCTGCCCGAGGGTATCGCTGTACCGCGTCGCCCGTCCGGAGCCGGAGGCGACCGCCTGCCGGATCTCGGGACGGTCCCGGTGATTCTCCATGCCGGAGGCGTCCCCTTCGGTGTCGGCCAGCACCTCACCCCCGGCGCCGATCAGGGTGGCGCGGACGCCGCCGCCCGAGACCCACTCGACCCATTCGCGGGGGGCCGGGGGACGGAGGGAGGGCGGCGGCATCCGCACGGCCATGCCCGCGAGCGCCTCGAGCCGGGAGAAGGCGCCGGCCCGGACCTCGGCCCTGATGCCCCGGACCACGAAGAGGTCGAGGACGAGGAGCATGAGGAGCAGCAGGCAGAGGCAGAGGACCGCCGTTTTCCGGAAGAGGCGGTTCCCGGTCTTCCCCGCCGGAGATTCGGAAACTGTGGCGACGGTCATGGCATTCCCCCGGGTGTGTTTCATAGTATCATGGGACGGGGAGGATGCACCATGCATGCGGTCACGAGGAGAAAACCGGCGGCGCTCGCCCTGCTGACGGCCCTGCTGGGGTCGGTCCCGGGCGGTTCCGACGCGCGTCATCCGGGCGCCGCCCCCCCCGTGCTGTCGTCCCCGTTTTCGTCGATCGCCATCCACGTGGACGGGGTCATGGAAGCGCCCTGGCTTTCGGCCCCGCCGGTCCGCGTGGAGACTGTCGCCCCCCCCGCGGGGGGCGCGCCGGCGGCCGGCCCCTCCGCACGCGGCGAAGTCCGCTCCCTGTGGGACGGCGCCCACCTCTACCTCTGGATCCGGGTGACCGACCACGCCGTCACCGCTTCCGCCCGCAACCCCGTCGACAGGGACGGGGTGGAAATCTACCTCGATTTCTACAACGACAAGATTCCCAAGAACGAGGAGGACGACGCCCTCATCCGCATCAGCAGTTCGGGGGAACTCTCGGGCGCCGGGCCCTACGCCGAACGGCTCGAGGCCTTCGCCGCGGCCCCCATCCCCGGGACGGGCGATGAAACGGGGGGATACGCGGTGGAACTCGCCCTCGCCCTCGGCGGCCTGCCGAAGGAGAACGGGACCGCCCTGGGGATCGATTTCGCGATCAACGACGCGGAGCCGCCCGAAAACAGGCGCCGGTTCCGCATATTCTGGAGCGACGGGAACAACCGGGGACTGGACGACAACTCCCGCTGGGGCGAACTCCGGCTCTCCGGCCGTGATGCGAAGTCCGCCCTGGCGCTCGACACCTACGCGCTCCGGGCGAACATCGAAAAGGCCGAAGCCCTCCCGCGCGGCATATGGCGCGAGGAGGCCGGCCTCGACGAGGCGCTGGCGGCGGCCCGCGACTCTCTCCTGGCCGCGGACCAGGAGGTGATCGACGGGCGGGCGGCCCGGCTGGGGGACGCGCTCGGGGCCCTGCGCCGCGCGGGGAAATTCCCGGACCCCTTCGATCTTCCCGAAACGCTCCATCTTCCCGACCCGTTCAGGTTCAGGGACGGCGGCAGGGTGCGTTCGGCGGGGGACTGGGACCGGCGGCGGGAGGAGATCCTCGAACTCGCCCAGTACTACGAATTCGGCCCCCTGCCGCCGCCGCCCCGTTCGGTGAAAGGAACGGCCGAAGGTGCCGCGGTCGCCGTCACGGTCGAGGACCGCGGCAGAAGCGCCTCCTTCAGCGGCAGGCTCAGCCTCCCCACCGAAAAGGGATCGGGCCGGAAGGCCCCCTACCCCGTGGTCGTGAGCATCGATTTCCGGGCGATGCCCGGGAACAAGCTCCTGCTCGATTCCGGCTACGCGGTATTGAGTGTCCCCTACTCGGCCGTCGCCTCGGACGACGACGCCCGCAACGGGGCGTTCTACACCCTCTACCCCTACGACGTGGCGGCCGGCGCCGACACCGGCGTCCTGATGGCATGGGCGTGGGGCGCCAGCCGCGCCCTGGACGCCCTCGGGGACCTGGCCGCGCGCGACCCCGCGCTGGGACGGCAGCTGGACCTCGAAAAAGCGGCGGTGACCGGCTTCAGCCGCTGCGGCAAGGCCGCCCTGCTGGCCGGGCTGACGGATGACAGATTCGGGGTCGTCAACCCCGGCGCCAGCGGGTGCGGCGGCGCCGCCCCCTACCGTTACGATTCCTTCGGCAACACGCCGTACCGCACCGCCCCCTTCGGCAACGTCTACCCGTGGGGGGTCTCGATCGGGTGCGAGGTCCTCGGGGACCACGTCCGGCACCAGCGGCACAACTCGAACGAAATGCTGGCGCGTTTTTTGAACCCCGGCCGGATCTACAAGACCCGGACCCCCGGTTACGGCGAGCGCCTCCCCTTCGACCACCACGAGCTGATAGCGGCCATAGCGCCGCGCGCCGTGATCCTCACCGCCGCCTTCGACGACTACGCCAACGGGGCGGAAGGGGACTCGATCGGCATGGAGGGAGCCAGGCCCGTATTCGAGTTCCTGGGGGCCTCGCCCCGGCTGGCGTTCAACCTGCGCACGGCGGACTCCGGCCCCTCCACGATGGGGGGTCACTACGTGGATGAGGCCCAGACCCGCCGCCTGGCCGCTTTCATGGACATGGTTCTGAGGGGGATCCCCCTCCCCCGGGACGCCCGGGCCACGCTCTACTCCAACCCCTACCTCCCCGCCTACGACCGCTATTACGGCGGGCTCAGGACCATGATGCCGTGGCTGGACGCCGCCCCGCCCCCCGCCGGGGGCTCTCCCGAATAAACCGGGGCGCGGTGGCCGTACGCCGCGCCGCCGTGCTATGATGGGCCCTTTGGAGGAGACAGGAATGAACTTGAGCCTTACTTTCTGCGGCGCCGCCCGCAACGTCACCGGATCCAGGACCCTCGTCGAAACCCCGAAAGCGCGCTTTCTCGTCGACTGCGGCATGCACCAGGAACGGGATTTTCTCTCCCGCAACTGGGAACCATTCCGCATCCCGCCGCGGGAACTCAAGGCCGTCCTTCTGACCCACGCCCACCTCGATCATTGCGGGCTGCTGCCCAAGCTCGTGGCCGAAGGGTTCCGGGGCGACATCGTCTGCACGCGGGCGACGGCCGAGGTAGCGAAGATCATCCTCCAGGACTCCGCCAAGCTCCAGGAAGAGGACGCGGCCTACAAGAAGAAACGGCACATGAAGGAAGGGCGCCGCGGCCCGCACCCGGAGATCCCCCTGTATACGGGCGAAGACGTCGAAAAAACGCTCCCCCTCTTCAGGACGGTCGAATACGGGGAACCGGTCGCCGTGGCCCAGGGCGTCACCGCGACCTACTACGACGCGGGGCACGTCATCGGGTCGGCCATGATCCGGGTCGTCGTCACGGAGGGAACGGAGGAGCGCCGCCTCGTCTTTTCGGGCGATATCGGCCGCTGGGACCGTCCGATGCTGGAAGACCCCCACACCTTCCTCAGCCCGGACTACGTCGTCATGGAGTCCACCTACGGGGACCGCAACCACGACAAAAACCGCGACATCAAGGAGGAGCTCGCCGCGATCGTCAACAGCGCCGTCGCGGCCGGCGGCCACATCATCGTTCCGAGCTTCGCCCTGCAGCGCTCGCAGGAGATGCTCTACTACCTCAACGAGCTGCTCCTGGCCAAGCGGATTCCGCCCATACCGGTATATCTCGACAGCCCCATGGCCATCCGCGTCACCGAGGTGTTCAAGCGGCACGGGACGCTGTTCGACACGGAGATGCGGGAGTTCCTCGAGAACGGCCGCTCCCCCTTCGACTTCCCCGGCCTGCGCATGGTGCAGACCACCAACGAGTCGAAGCAGCTGAACTACCTGAAGGGGACCGCCATGATCATCGCCGGCTCGGGGATGGTCACCGGGGGCCGCATCAAGCATCACATATCCAACAACATCAGCCGCCCGGAGGCGACCATCCTCTTCATCGGCTACCAGGCCGTCGGCACGCTCGGACGCCACATCGTCGAAGGGGCCGGGAACGTGCGGATTTTCGGCGCGAACCACGCGGTGCGTGCGCGGATCGCCCAGATCCACGGATTTTCGGCCCACGCGGACCGCGACGACCTCATCCGCTGGCTTTCCTCGATCACGAAAGACCCCAGGCGCATCTTCGTCAACCACGGCGAGGAGAGCGCGTCGCGGGCGTTCGCCCGCCTGCTCGAGGAGGAGAAGGGCCTGCCGGTCCTCGTTCCGAAGTACGGGCAGACGGTACCGCTCGACTGATCCCTCCGGGCCCGGGGCTCAGGCGCCCCGGGCCGTCCGGCCGGCCTCGATTTCCGCCTGCATCGATACGACCTGCCCGTCCTCGAGCCGGTAGCCGTAGTAGAAGATCGCCGCGGCCAGGGCGAACCCGGCGGCGGGCCCGAGCGTCATCATGGATTGAATCCCTTCGGCCACCCGGGGGGTGGGGGCCGCGTTGGCCACGAAGCCGATCAGCATCAGCCCGCCCGCCACCACGACGCTGCGGATCAGGATTCCCACCTTGATGGAGACGTTCATGAGGGCCATGGTGAAGGCGCGGATGCTTTTCCCCGTTTTCCACTCCCCGTAGGTCACCGTATCGGCAAACAGCGCCGTGGTCATGGACGTGGCGACGGACATGACGAAAATGGAGACGCAGAAGATGGACAAAAACAGCCAGAGCGCCCCCCCCGCCAGGCGTGCCGATGCGAACCCGGCGGCCGCCAGGGCGCAGAAAGCCCAGTAGGCCGTCCGCTTGCCGACCCTCACTCCGATCCACCGGGCGGCGAGCGCCCCGAGCAGCCGCGAGACGCTTATGGCGAAGATGAAGACCGAAAGGAAGCCCGGCCTCCCGACCGCATAGGCGAAATAATAGGTCGCCATCGACGTGATGAGGATATAGCTCGCGTTGCTGAACACCTGGGCCAGGATCAGCAGCAGGAGCGGCCGGTTGTGAAAGACCAGCCCGACGATTTCGGCCAGCGAGCGGCCCGAACTCTCCGCGGACCCCGCCCCGGAGGTCTCGTCGTAGGGATCGCGGCCCGCGGTGAGCCGATAAACATACCAGTACCCGAGGATCATCAGGAAAGCGTAGACGGAAACGGTCAGGGTGAAGGCGTGGGTCCCGTCGGTCAGGGAGGTGAACAGGGCGATCATGGGCGCCGCGGTGAAGGAGAAGATCAAACCGGCCGCCGACATCCCCTGGGACCGGCTTGCGGACAGGATGGTCCTTTCGTCGGGAAGCGGGCTCAACCGGCCGACCATCGCGCCGTTGGCCGCGAACACCACGTTGAACAGGAGGTGGCTTGCGAGGAAGCCCGACACCACGATGACGGCGGCGACGGCGTCGCTTCCGATCCGGGTGAACTGCAGGACGAAAAGGGGCGCGATCAGGGGGGGGCCCACGAGAAACCAGGACCGGTATTTGCCCCCGTACCGGAGCGTCACCTTCTGAAGAATCAGCCCTCCCGCCAGGGCGCAGAAGATATCGACGAAACTGGTGATTCCCAGGATCTGGCCGGCCAGGGCCAGCGACATCCCGGAATAGTCCGTGAGGAAACGGGCGAAAAAGTAGAGCTCCATGTTCACCATCAGGCTGAAGAAGAGATCGGCCGTCCCGTAGGTGTACAGCAGCGACCTCTGCAGTCTCTGGGGCATGGGAACTCCTTGGAAAGGGCCGCGGCCCGTCGGCCCCCTTTTGTATCAGTATTTGCCCCGGAAAGGAAGCGGGTTGACGGGACAAACGCGCCGGGCGGAAAAAGACCGGCCGTCCCTTACGCTTTGCCCGCTGTCGGGAGTACAATGGAATGTTTGTCCGGGCCCCGGATAATGGAGGGCGGGTTATCGAAATGGAAGAACGGGTCAGGGAACTGGACTGGGTCACCGAGATCCGCCTGGACGCTCGGGCCGCGCCCCCGGGAAAGGTCCAGAGGGTGATGATGTTCGCGGGGTTCGCCAGCAGCCCCGAGGTGCTGCGCGATCTCGGCACCGCCATGCACGAACGCCTGCCGGCGACCGTTCTCATGCACGGCCTGCCGCGGCACAGCGGGGACGAGGGGCAGTTCCTCCGGAGCCGCTCCTGGCATTACTGGCGCGAGGCGGAAACACTCTTCCTCGATTTCTGGAAGGAGGAGAAGCGGCCGGTGGCGCTGGTCGGCTATTCCACGGGCGCCAACGTGGTGCTGACGATCGCGGCGCGCCACCCGAGCAAGGTCGCCGGGATCGTGCTCCTCAGCCCCTACCTGCGCGCCCGGAGCCGCACCACCCGGGCGGCGAGCTACGGGGTCGCGGGGCTGTACTACCTCGGGCTGCCGATGGCGGCCGCCGGCTGCTTCGGCCTCATCCTCTCCCGGTACCTGCGCGGGTCGTGCTCCGGGCGCCGGTCCCTGGCCCTGGCGGCGGGGTCGTTCCTGGGCATCGGCGCCGCCGCCCGGGCGCTGAGCGCCACCACCCTGAGCCTGGGCGAGGCGCCCACCCTGGTCCGCGGCGGCGAGGAGGTGAAGGCGCCGCATTTTGAAAGGGTGTCGCTGGTCGGGGGCTCCACCCTGGTCCCCTTCCAACTCCTCACCCGCTGGATCGCCCGGAAGACGACGGTCCCCGTGACCTATGTCTTCGGGGGGAAAGACAGCGTGGTCGATGTCGAAAACGGGGTGCTCGTCGCGCGGAAGACCCCCCGGGCCGACCTGGTCGTCCTCTCGAACGCGCAGCACCGGGTGGTCGTCGAACCCCGCATCGGCGACATCGTCTACGAAGCGATCCTCAAGGGCTTCCACGAGGTCGCCTCCCGCCAGAGGGAATTCGCCGACGTCGACGTGGCCGCCGGGGATCCCCAGCCGGCCGGGGCGGCGGCCGGGATCTGACGGGCTAGCGGGCGGCGGACGGGTCGCCCGTTGGGGGCGGGGCGAAATCCTCCGCAGCCGGCGGGCCCAGGATCTCGCGGAGGATCGGCCTGAGCGCGTCGGCCCAGACCTGGTACCCCTTGAGGTCGAGATGGAGCCGGTCGGGCGCCGTCATCCCCTCGAAAAGCACCCCGTTCTCATCCGCCAGTTTCCGGTTGATGTCGAGGAAGCGGACGCGGTCACCGTCGGCCATCGCCGCCAGCTTCCGGTTGACCCGGTCGATGACGGGGAGCGCGGCCATATTGTCGTTACGCGGAAAGATCCCCGTCAGGATGACGGTCGCCCCGGGAGCCTTCTCCCTCATGACCTTCAGGATGGCCGCGAGCCCCCGGGCGATCTCCTCCGCCTGCGCCTGGGCCTCCCCGGCCCCGACCCGGTACCCGATGTTGTTGGTCCCCGCCTGGAGCACGATCACCCTGGGGTGCACCCCGTCCAGTTCGCCATTCTGCAGGCGCCAGAGGATGTGCTGCGTGCAGTCCCCCCCCCACGCGAAGTTGGCCGCGTTCCAGCCGAAAAAACTCTTCTTCCAGTGCTCCAGGAACTCGGGATAATCGGTGGCCCCCCAGCGGCGGGTGATGGAATCTCCGGCGAAATAGATGTCGATCCTCCCATTTTTCGCCTTTTCCAGCAACTGCCGGTGGGCGGTCATGGAATTGGGATCGGTCCGGGGCGCCGGCTGGTCCGCCGGCACGCGGGCCGTGCCCTGGGCCGCAACGGCTCCCCCTGCCGGGCCGGCGACCCAGGCCGCCACGAGCAGCGTCAGCAGCAACAGTCTCATCTTCCCCTCCCGCGGGCTATCGACGCGCCGCCCCGGGCTTCAGGAACCCGTCCGCCCAGGGGATGAAGTGTTTCCAGTTCGGGCCGTCGGTGTGCCCCCCGTCGTGCTGCCGCCAGGCCAGCCGGCCCTCGAGCAACCCGGTGTTGACCGGCGGGAGGGTGACGTTTTTGTAGTCGTCGCCGACCCCCAGGTCCTTCGCGCCGAGGAGGCGGAAGACGGGGCCCGCCGCGACGGCGGCCATGAAGCTCCCCTTCTGGTCCAGCCAGTGCGCGTCCCCCTTCTCCGGGATGCCGTAGCTGATGAAGGTGAGGCGCGGGGCGCACAGGGCGATCAGCATGTGGGCGTCCACGGGGATGTCCCCGGCGTTGCGGCTGCCGAAATCGGCCTCGGCCGCGCCGTATTTCAGGAAGTTGCCCGCCATCCAGTGGTACTCGCCCGAACCGGTCAGGTTCTCGACCGCTTCCCCGAAATTCCGGCGGTGGAGCTTGGCCCCCCCCTCGCCCGAGGACCCGACCAGCGCCACGGCGAAGCGGGTGTCCATGGCGAGGGTCACGAGCGCGGCCTTGCCGTAGCGCGAAACCCCCTCGATCCCCACGCGCGCGGCATCGACCTCCCTGTCCGTTTCCAGGTAATCGAGTCCGCGCGAGGCCCCCCAGGCCCAGGCGCGCAGCGCGCCCCAGTCGTCGGGCTTGCGGAATCCGCCCTTGTTCACGAGGCCGATGATGCCCTTGCGCAGGCCGGCGCCGTTGTCGGCCTGGATGCTCCCCGGGTTGACGTAGGCGTAGCCCCAGCCGGCGGCGATCAGCTGCTCGGTGGCGGGCGGGTCGCTGCCGGGGGGGGGTGTGAACATGCGGCCCCAGGGGCCATCGGGGACCGCCTCGCCCGGAAGGGTCCCGAACCCGAACATCATCATGACCGGGACGGGACCCGCGGCCTCGGCGGGGGTGACCAGGATCATGTCGATATCGACGCCGATCGAGGGGAAGGAGGAGTTGTCCACCCGCCCGGTCAGCCGCTTCCCGACGACGGGACGGCCCCCCACCTTGTCGCGCGTCGTCTTGACCACCGTCCACTTCACCGCGGGGACATTCGGGGGAACCCTCCCCAGGACCTCGCGCTCGAAGTCCTCGAGGATTTCGGGCCGCCGGACGTCCCACCACATCTTCGCCGAGGTCACCTTCCGGCCGTCCCTCGTCTCGAGGATTTCGGGAAGGTCGGGGAAGGGATTGGCGAGCGCCTCGTCGTAGTTGGCGTGGTTCGGGTCCTTTTCGTTCCCGCTCGGCCCCGGCCGCAGCTTCCGGACGCCCAGCTGCCGCATCATGTTCTCGTGGTCCTCGCGGGTCTCTTCGGCCAGGCGCTTGGCCTCGGCAGGGTCCATCTTGAACTGCGCCGCTGCCGGCCCGATCCCCGGGACCGCGGCGCACAGGCACAGAAGCATTCCAACGAAAGTCGCTCGCATCGTCACCCCCTCGCGGCCGCCCGGGCGGTCCTGGTCCGCCCGCCGCCGGCACCGGCATTTTATGCCGCCCGCCCCGGAAGAGAAAAGAAAATTCGCCCCTCCCGCATCGGGTCATCTTTTGTCATTTATCGTTAACTTAAGTCTTTTAAAGGATCCTCCCCTTCCCTATAATGCGCCTTCACGCGCAAAGGAAAAGACGATGACCGAACCGAACGCCATACCTTACTGGGCGCAGTACGCCGCCGCGGCCGCCTTCGGCCTCTCGGCCCTCGCCTGCCGGCCCGGCAGGCTGAAGGCCGCAGGCCCCTCCCTTCTCCTGGCGGGATTCCTCCTGCAGGGGTGGTTTCTCCTGGGCCTGGGCCGCTCGAGTGGCATCTTCCTGCCCAACACCATCGTATCGCTCGAGGTGTTCCTCCCCTGGGCGCTTGCCGCGCTGGCGCTCCTGCACCGGTTCTTTTCGGACCGCAAGGATGCCGCGCACACCGCCGTCATCCTCATCTTCGCCGTCGCCCTCCTCACCTCGCTCCAGACCCGGGTGCTGGCCGCCCAGGGATCGCTGGTATACCCGCCGGGGCCGATGCACCCGGTCGGCTGGGTCACGGCCTTCTTCTTCACCGAGAGCGTGGCGTACGCCGCCTTCTTCATGGCCTGCTGGTTCGCACTCGGGCACCTCCGCCGGCGGGACCTGCCGGGCACCTTTCACAACTACCTCATCCTGAGTTTCGTCCTCTTCAGCCTCTCGCAGGTCCTGGGAGCGGTCTGGAGCTACCTGGGGTGGGCCGTCCCCTTCCACCTCTCCTCCGACCGGCATTACAACTCGGCCGCCTTCTGGCTCTTCCTCGCCCTCTACCTCCATCTCAGGTTCCTCCCCGGGTGGCCCGCCCCGCGGCGCGCGCGCCTGGTCGCCATCGCTTTTATCCCTGTCCTTTACTTTCGCTACCTTGCCTATTTCCTGGGCAAGCTGACTTCATAGGAAGACCGCCATGGGGAACAGAATCTGGAAATTCCTGGCCGGGGTCAACCTGACCCTCTGGCTGCTCTGGGCCTCCATAGCCCTCTTTGTGACCGGCGGCCTTTACGTCAAGTCGGGCAAGGCCGTGTTCGACCCCCTCAACCGGATGCTGCTCGAGGACTGGCTGCGGGAGTGGGGGACCGGCAACCTCGACAAGACCTGGTGGCTGCCGCTTCTGGCCCTCGTCCTCTTCCTGCTCGGGGTCAATACGGCCTGCTGCATCCTCGACCGCCTGGCCTATCACTGGAACCGCCGCAGCAGCACGGGGACGCGCACCTTCTTGACCAGGGTCACCCCCTCCCTCATCCACGCCTGCTTCGGCATCATCCTCGCGGGCCATTTCGCCTCCATGTGCGTCGGGTTCCGGAGCCGGAGCATGGAATTCGTCAGCCGCCCGGGGGAAACGGCACACTACACCCTTCCGGGCAACCTGGCGATGGCGGTGGGGGAGCCCCGGTGCGAGTTCTTCCAGGGTCCGTTCGCCGGGAGCATCCGGCAGTGCCGCGCCGAAATCGTTTTCGGCGCCGGGGAGCGCCGGCAGGTCGAGATCGGGCGGCCTCTCCACTCAAACGGGTTTCAGATCCACATGATGCAGGCGGGCGCCCCCGGGAAGGCCGCCCCGTACACCACGCCCGAATTCGAACTCCTGGTCAAGAGCGATCCGGGGCTGGGCCTGATCATGACCTGTTTTTTTATCCTCATTCTGCTGACTCTCTATTATTATGCGGAGGAGAAGGCGGCCGATTAGGGCTCCCGGCGGCCACCCCATCGGGGAAAGGGGGTACGCATGACCTGGTTTGCGGCTCTGTCCCGCGCACAGCGCCTCTGGTTCGCACTCACCCTCCTGGCTGCCGTCACCATCATCGGTGCCGGCTGGATTCTCGAGCCCGGATCCGCCGCCCTCCCCGGGTCCGCGTTCACCGTCGACTCGTCGATCCGGGAGATCGCGCCCGAACTGGGGGTGACGGGCATGGCACTGGCCCGGGAATTGGGGCTCCCGGTCGATGCGCCCAAGGGAAAGCCGCTCAAAGGCCTCGGAGTCGGGCAGGAAGGACTGGACGAGGTGGTCCATCACCTCGCCGGCCACCGCCCCTCGCGGCTGCGCTATTACGTTTACGCGGCCCTGGTGCTCTGGGGCATCGTGTTCCTCTGGCGTCTCGGGCGCCCGGACGGGTCCCCGGTCGAAGGGCGGAGGGGGTGGTACCCGCGCCTCCCCTACATCCTGACGCTCGTGGCGGCCGGGATCGCGAGCGGTTTCGCCCTGGGCAAATCACCGAACCCGATGGAGGGGATCGTCAAGGTCCCGAAGGCCATGGCCGGGCTCTACCCCTCGGTGGCCGCGGAAGCGGCCGCCCTCCTCTTCTTCCTCCTCCTGGCCGTCGTGGGGAACAAGCTGGTCTGCGGCTGGGCCTGTCCGTTCGGCGCCCTGCAGGAACTGATCTACAGCCTCCCCCTGATGCGGCGGCTCAAAAGGAAAAAAGTCCCGTTCGTCTGGTCCAACGGCGTCCGCGCCCTCCTTTTCGTCCTGGCCCTCCTCCTCCTCTTCGGCGTCGTCGGGCGCTCCAAGGGTTTCGTGCTCTACCACTCCCTGAACCCTTTCAACCTCTTCAACCTCGATTTCTCGCCCCTGTCGGTGACCCTGACGATCCTGCTCGCCCTGGGGCTCTCGCTCCTCCTCTACCGCCCCTTCTGCCAGTTCGTCTGCCCTTTCGGCCTGGTCTCCTGGCTGGCCGAGCGGTTCAGCCTCGCCCGCGTCCGAATCGACCGGGCGAAGTGCGACGAGTGCGGCGCCTGCGTCGCCGCGTGTCCCCTCGAGGCGGCCGGGGACCGGGTCGAGGGAAGATCCTTCCCCGCCGACTGCTACAGCTGCGCCCGGTGCCTGAAGGTCTGCCCGCGCGATGCCATGGTCTGGGGCTGGCCCCGGGGAGCGGAAGCCGGTCGCGCAGATGCGGCCTTGAACGCCGGGAAACCGTGACATATAAATATAATCCGCATCCATAGGGGGATTCGGCATTCAACCTTGAGGGGAGGGTTCCCATGCGCAATACCCGTATTTTCAGCTTGTCTGTTTTCTGCCTGTCCTTTCTTATCGCCGCGACCGCGGCCCGGGCGGACCAGGTGGTGCTCAAGAACGGCGACCGCCTGACGGGCAGCATCGTGAAAAAGCAGGACGCCGGCCTCACCATCAAGACGGAACAGATGGGGGCCGTCACCGTTCCCTGGGACCAGGTGGAGTCGGTCGCGGCCGACACCCCGGTCTACGTCGTCCCCGCCGCGGGCCCGACCCTTCACGGCACCTTTACCCTCGAGGGGGACAAGGCCGAGGTGAAGACGGCCGACGCCGTGAGGGAACTGGCGTTCGGAGATATCAGCGCCATCCGCGACGATGCCGAAGAGAAGGCCTATCAGCGGCTTCTCAACCCCGGCTGGCTCCAGTTGTGGACCGGGACCGGGACCGTCGGCTTCGCCGGCACGTCGGGGAACGCCAGGACCCTGACGTTCACCACCGGGATCAACGCCGACCGGAGGACCCGCAGCGACAAGACCTCCATCTACTTCAGCCTCATCAAGGCCTCCGCCCGCATCGACGATGTCAGCGAGGACACGGCCGAGGCCGTCCGCGGGGGGATCAGCTACGGGCGCGACATCACCCCGCGCCTCTTCTTCAGCGCCTTCAACGACTACGAATATGACCGCTTCCAAAACCTGGACCTCCGCTTCGTCCTCGGCGGCGGCATGGGGTACCACGCCATCGCCAACGACCGGGTGCGGCTCGACCTCCTGGCGGGCGGCGCCTACAACCGTTCGAGCTTCAGCACCCCCCTTATCAGGGAATCGGGCGAGATCTACTGGGGGGACGAACTCTCGATCAAGCTCAACTCCGCCGCGAGCCTGGTCCAGAGCTACCGGATGTTCAACGACATGACCAACTCGGGGATGTACCGTGTCAACTTCGACCTCGGGCTCAACACCAAGCTGCTGAAATGGCTGACCTGGAACGTGTCGATCAGCGACCGCTACCTGAGCGACCCGGCCCCCGGCAGGCAGAACAACGATTTCATGTACACCACCGGCCTGGGGATCACCTTCGCCAACTGACCCCCCCGCCCCGAGAACCTCCCCCGGAAGACGGCGCCCGCTGCCGTCGACTCCGGGGGAATCTTGCCTGCAGATAGGCCATTGTTTTTCCTTTTTGTTCATATTTGGGTATTTTTTGTAAGATTTGGTAATATTATTCCCAGATATCGGGTGCGATACTGGGAGGGGCGGGCAGGCGTTCGCCCCCGTGGCGTCGCCTTATCGAAGGAGAAGACCGTTTTATGGCTGAATCGGAAAATGCCGGGACCCAGGGTAAGGTCCCCCGGCGCAAGTTCCTGGTCGGCGGGGGGGCCGCGCTGGCCGCGGGCGCCTTCGCGGCGCAGATCCCCGGACCCGCCGTGGCCGCCGCCCAGCCCGCCGCCGGCAAGGTGTCCTACCCTGCATCGACCGGGTATATCGTCTACGACAGCCGCCTCTGCTGGGGCTGCCAGAGCTGCATGTTCAACTGTTCCATGGCCCATTACGGGGAGGCGAACCCTTCCCTGTCCCGGATCCAGATCATCCGCGACGCCCCGTCCTTCACCAAGTACCCCCTGGATGTAGTTATGTCCCCCTGCCGCCAGTGCGTCGCCCCCCTCTGCGTGCAGAACTGCCCGACCGGGGCCGCCCACATCGACACCGGGCACGGAAACGTGCGGGTGATCGACGAAGAGAAGTGCATCGGCTGCAAGCGGTGCCTCCAGATGTGTCCCCAGAACCCGCGGCGGACCGTCTGGAACCCGTACAAGAAAAAATCGACGAAGTGCGACCTTTGTATCGACACCCCCTTCTGGAGCAGAGAAGGGGGGCCGGACGGCGACCCCGCCTGCGTCACCGGCTGTCCCGCCAAGGCCCTCAAGCTCGTCAGGGAAACCCCGCCCCAGGAGGACGTGGCGGGGTACGACGTCAACCTGGTGCCTCCCCGGCCGAAGATGCCGTTCGGTAAACCACCCACGCCCGCCGCGAAAAAGCCGGCGTCCAAATCGTAAGGGAGAGGAGAGAGAGACATGAGTTACGGATACGCAGGAAAGATCGCGCGCGTCAATCTGTCGACGAACGAGGTCACCGTCATGGAGACCGCCCGGTACGAGGAATTCGGCGGGGGCTATGGCATGGGCGCGGCCATCTTCTGGGACCTCGCCGTCGCCCCGGGTGAGTGGGACCTCAAGGACCCCTTCGATCCCCGGCACGTCCTCCCGATCATGGTCGGCCCTCTGGCCGGCACCGGGGTCCCCGGCGCGGGCCGGACCAGCATCTGCGGGATATCACCCGAAACCTTCCCCACCTGTGAATTCTGGCGGGGCAATTTCGGCGGACGGTTCGGGACCATGATGAAACTGGCCGGCTGGGACGGCGTGGTCGTGGAGGGGAAGGCCGACCGGCCGGTATGGATCAACATCGTCAACGACGCGGTCAGGATCGAAAGCGCCGCGGATCTATGGGGGAGGGACACCTGGGAAACCCAGGACCGCATCGCCTCCATGGTCGGAGGAAGGGCCCGCTTCGGCGAGGAGTGGATGCAACTGGAGGACACCTACACCACCGGGCGCCCGCAGATCCTCTGCATCGGCCCCGTAGGGGAAGCCCGCTCGAGACTGGCCGCGCTGATCACGGGCAGCGGCGTCAGCGCGCGGATCGGCGGTTTCGGCGCCGTCTTCGGCGCCAAGAACCTCAAGGCCGTCAGCGTGCTCGGGTCGGGCACGGTGAGGATGGCCGACGCCAAGGCGGTCATGGACGCCCGGATCTGGCAGATGACGGGCGGCGGCCTCGTGACCGGGAGCTTCGCCCCGGCCAGCGCGGGATCGGGATCGTGCAACCCCTGCCTCCGGGCCGACCGGCGCCGGAACGTCTACCACGCCGGGGAGACCATGTGCGTGGATCAGCACTGGCTTGCCAATCCCGAAAAACAGGCGCTCGGGGGGGCGCAATCGGCCCAGGCGGCCTCCGAGGCGGAACTCGCGTCGGAAGCCCTGATGAAATACGGCGCCAGCGGCTGGTCGGCCCATTTCCTGGGGCTGTTCGTATCCGACATCCCCGGCGCCCCCGATTTCTTCGACAAGAAGGTGCCGGTGGAGACCGGGATCGGGTGGTATATCCGCTACCTCCACCGGATCGGCGAACTGGGACCGGGCAAGAGGATCGATTCCGCCCCGCTGCCGATGGAGCAGTGGGGGGAACTGAGCTTCCGCCTGGCCTTCCTCGACGCGATCTCCAAGCGCGTGGGGATCGGCGACGCCCTTGCCGAAGGGTGCATGCGGGCCGCCGAGAAGTGGGGACGGCTCGAACAGGACCTGGAAAGCGGGGCGCTCCGCTTCCCGGCGTGGGGGGCTACCGGTCACTGGACCCTGCCGAGCGCCGAATGGGCCTACAACTACCTGCTCGGCGCGGGCGACCCGAGCTGGCACGGCCTGGTCACCGCCGTGGGCAAGCCGCGCGGGAAGACGACGGAGGAGGCCCTGGTGGAGCTGGCGAAGAAGATGACGCCCTACGCGGACGACATCTTCATGTTCAACTACGCCTGGAAGGGGGAGGAGGCCTGGAAGACGGGACTCTATTCGCCCCACAAGGCCAAGGAGGTCGCGTGGAGCCGGCATTACGCCTCGTTCTGGAACGAGTCGATGGCGTTCTGCGAGATGTTCCTCCCCAACCTCGAAACGATCAGCCCCGAGATCGAGATGAAGTACTACACGGCGGTGACCGGGAAGAAGGACACCTTCGCCGACACCATGCGCGTCGGGCAGAAGATCTGGACCCTGGAGCGCGCCATCCGCGTCATGCACGGCCGCAACCGGAAGGCGGAGGTCTTCGCGCCCTTCATGTACCGGCCCGGCGCCTCCGGAATGACCTTCTGGGGGGGCGTGCCGATCTATGAAAACGGCAAGTGGCGCCACGACGAGGCCCCGGACATGTACCTGGACAGGAAGGGGGTCGAGGATTTCAAGACCCACTATTACCAACTGGAAGGGTGGGACCGTGATAACGGCTGGCCGACGCGCCGGACCCTGGAGGGCTACGGCCTGAAGCGGGTGGCCGACGTCATGGCCGAACGGGGGAAACTGGGGGCCTGAGACCGGGGCCCCTCATCCCATGCAAACCGGACGGGAGCGGCCCTGCCGCTCCCGTCGTTTTTTGCCCCAAAAGATCGGGAGCTTTCCGCCCGGACCGGGATTATGATAGTCCCCGAAAGACAGGAGTCTGAAAGGGGGGACGACATGCGCTGGAAAACCAGCAGGAGAAGCACCAACGTCGAGGACCGCAGGGGCACCCGCCTCCCACAGGCGGGGGGGATCGGGTGCGTGGGACTGCTCGTGGTCCTGGCCCTGGCCTACCTGACCGGGAACAACCCGCTGGAACTCCTCCAGCAGGTGGGGAACGCCCCTTCCGTTTCGGTCGGGCAACCGGCCGCTGTCCCCGCCGCCGGCGAAGATACCGAACGCGAGTTCGTCGAGGCCGTGCTCGGCAGCATCGAGGACACCTGGGCCGGGATTTTCTCCAGGGCGGGCCGCCGCTACGAGCCGTCGGTCCTGGTCCTTTACGAAGACGCCGTGCAGTCGGCCTGCGGCCTCAACTCGGCCGCGGTCGGGCCGTTTTACTGCCCCCCGGATCGGAATGTGTACCTGGACCTCTCCTTCTTCCGCGAACTCGAGCGGCGCTTCGGGGCCGCGGGGGACTTCGCGCAGGCCTACGTGATCGCACACGAGGTGGGGCACCACGTGCAGAACCTGCTCGGGATCTCCGACCAGGTCGAGCAGCTCCGGCGCCGCTCGGGCGAGAGGGACGCCAACACCCTGTCGGTGCTCGTGGAGCTGCAGGCCGACTGCTTCGCCGGGGTCTGGGCCCGGCACGCCCAGGCCGACAACCTCCTCGAGGAGGGGGATATCGAGGAGGCGATCCGGGCGGCCCAGTCGGTGGGGGACGATTTCATCCAGAAACAGTCGCAGGGGTACGTCAACCCCGATTCCTTCACCCACGGCTCGTCCGAGCAGCGGGCCTCCTGGTTCCACCGCGGCTACGACACGGGGGACGTTGGCGCCTGCGACACCATGGGCGCCCTCCGCCGCTAGGAGCCCGTCATCGCCTCCCGGGATCGACCAGCTTCACCCAGGTGTTGGCCGCGAGCGCCTGGTCCGGCTGCAACCGGTTGAGCCGGGCCAGGTCCTCGATCTTGATCCGGCCCTGGGCGGAGGAACCGGCCAGCCGCCGCAGCGTGTCCCCCCTGCGTGCCCGCACCAGCTTCATCCGGTCCGGCTGCACCGACAGCAAGCGCGAATCGGTCAGTTCGCGGAAACTCCGCAGCGAGGTTTCCATCTGCCGGCGGTAGCCGGAAAACGCCGACTCCGGCGCCAGCCCGGCTAGCTGGTAGACGTTCCCGCCGTGGCTGATGAAGGCGGCCGTGACCCCCAGGATGCCGCTGTCACTCTGCACCCGGTAGAGCCCCGCGAAGGCGGGCTTGCCGTTGATCCGCTCTTCCCTTCCGCTGACCAGCTGGTGCCCCTGCTGGTTCCCCATCGTACGGCCGATCTCGGCAGGGGACCCCCCGGCCTGCGGGGGGACCATGGAAAGCTGGACCACCGCTCCCCCGCGGGGTTCGGAGATGAACACCGCGCTCTTGGTGTTTTCCACCTGCCACCCCGGGGGAACATCGAACTGGAAGCGCAGGTCGGGGTGAATGAACCGGCCGTCCTGTTCGAACCCCTCCCTGGGATTGTCGCCGTAGACCAGCCGGGCCAGCCGGGGCATGAACGCGTCGGCGTCGACCTTGAAGGTGCGTCCGGGGGCGCTCCGCTTCAGGCGGGCGCCTTCGAGCCGGGTATCCCGGAGCCGGTCGGGGGGGGAGGGGTGCGTCGAAAGCCAGTTGGGAACGGCCCCCTCCCGCTCCTCGCTCATGTCGTTGAAGACCTCGAAAAACCGGCTCATCTGTTCCGGGTCGTAACCCGCCCGGGCCATGTATTCGAGCCCCAGCCGGTCCGCCTCGCGCTCGTGGTCCCGGCTGTACTTGAGCATCAGGACCTGGAGCCCCATCTGGGCCAGGCCGCTGAGCTGCTGGAATTGGGACGAGAAGATCGACCCGAGCCCCAGTCCGATATTCATCAGCTGCCCCTGAGACAACTGGGTCACCGAGTGGCGGGCGGTGATGTGGCCGATTTCGTGCCCGAGGACAGAGGCCATTTCCGCCTCGTTGTTCATGTGCTCCAGAATCCCCCGGGTGAGGTAGACATAGCCGCCGGGAACGGCGAAGGCGTTGACCACGGGGGCGTCCACGACGGTGAAATGCCATTCGAGGTTGGGGCGGTGGGACAGCCGTCCCAGTTCCTTTCCGACCTTGGAGAAGTACGCCTGCAGCGCCGCGTCCTCCACCGTCCCGAACTGCGCCAGCACCTCGGGGTGCGATTCCGCCCCCATCGCGATCTCCTGGCCTTCGGTCAGCATGACGAACTGGCGCTTCCCCGTCACCGGGTTTTTCACGCACCCCGTGAAACAGAGTGTCGCAATCAGGACGGAAAGCAGGATGATCCGGACCTGCGGCGGCGTCTTCATGGTTGTACCCTCCATCGGATTTGACATGATTCTACTACGAAAAGTTGCACGGCCGGATAAAATCCCCCCCCGCGCCGGGGATCCGCATATAATTCGCTCATTCCGGCGGGCCGCAGGGCCGATGAGTACCCTGGCACTCCGGAAGGAGACCGGCGCCTGCAATACTCACGGATTCGGGAACCGCCGGTGCCGTAATTGCGCGCGGAGATTCCCACAGCGGGATGGGTCCCGGATCCCCCTTTAATGCGAGGAGAAGAGATGAAAAAAGTCGTGTTCGCAGCTGTTCTGGCCCTGCTGGTATCGGGGGCGGCCGTAGCCCAGGACTTCCCGCGGGCGGAGGTGTTCGCCGGGTACTCCATGCTGAAGCTCGGGGTGAGCGACAGCGATCTCGATTCGATCGTCAGCGGCCTCGAGGATATGGCGCCCGAGGGGGTGAGCGTAAGCACCAGCACCTCGAAGCTCATGAAGAAGGGGTTCAACGGCTCGGTCGCGCTGAACGTCACCCCCGCCTTCGGCATCGTGGCCGATTTCCGCTACAACCAGGACAACATCGTCGATTTCACGGTTTCCGACGAGTTCAACAGCGTCGATGGCAACATCAAGCTCCGGAACCTGTCGCTGATGGCGGGCCCGCGCTTCACCTACCGGGGGAATGAACGGGTCACCCCCTTCGCCCACGCCCTGGTCGGGCTCGACCACATCAGGCTCTCGGGCGAAGCCGACGTCGAGGGCGAGAGTGTCGACCTCGAAATGAGCGATACCAACAACGGTCTCGGGTTCGCCCTCGGCGGCGGGCTCGACGTCAATCTCAGTGAGAGCGTCGCCATCCGCCTGATCCAGGCGGACTACTACCTGACGCGCCACGAGGGGGACAGCATGAACAACGTCAACCTCGCCTTCGGCGTGGTCTTCCGCATCGGGGAGTAGGCCGGCGCGGACCGACATCGGGTAGGAGGGGGCCTCACGGCCCCCGTCCTCCCACACCACCGGACGTACGGTTCCGTATCCGGCGGTTCAGATAATCATAAGGGCTGACGAACCGTTGTCAGCAGTGATAGCAGCCCCAGGTGGTCAAAGAAGCGCTGCGGGAAGGCCTCATTCATATGAGACGATCCCGAGTTCCACCAGCTGCCACGCCCATTCGTCACCGATTTCCAAGCCCGGACCTCGTCCAGTCCGCGAGCTCGCAACCGCTTGAAACGGGGCCAGACGCGCTTCCATTGTCGCCAAAGCATACAACGAAGCCGCCGGCGCAGCCATCCATCCAGTTCCTCGAACGTCCCCCGAACTTCCGACAGATGAAAGTATCGGGCCCAGCCACGAAGGACCGGGTTCAGGTCCTCGCGGATAAACCGTGCGAGATTGCGGCCCCGGCCAGCGCGAAAGAGGCCCTTGAGTTTCAGCCGAAATCGCTGCACCGATTGCGGCGCTACCTTCAGCCGCGCTATCCGGTGAAACGTCAGCGAATACCCCAGGAACTTCCTCTCCCATGGCCGAGCCACCGCGCTCTTGGCCTGGTTCACCTTGAGCCTGAGCTTCCGTTCCAGAAACCATGTCAGGGAGTCCATCACCCGTTCCCCCGCATGCTTCGACCTCACATACACGTTGCAGTCGTCTGCATACCGGCAGAACCGGTGCCCGCGTCTCTCCAGTTCCCTGTCAAGATCGTCGAGCATGATGTTCGACAGCAAGGGAGAAAGGGGTCCGCCCTGCGGCGTTCCTTCCATGCTTGCCACCGCGATCCCTGCCTCCATGACCCCGGCCTGCAGGTAGTTCCGGATCAGTCGCAGTACGCGCCTGTCCTTCACCTTCCTTGCCACCCGAGCCATGAGAATGTCGTGATTGACCCGATCAAAGAACTGCTCCAGATCCAGATCGACTACCCACCGTCGGCCGTCACGCACATATGCCCGCGCTTGCTTCACCGCGTCATGCGCGCTCCGGCCCGGGCGGAACCCATAGCTCGATCCCGAAAACCCTGGATCAAAGATCGGTTGCATCACCTGGTGCAGCGCCTGCTGTATCAGCCGGTCCATTACCGTGGGAATGCCAAGCTTTCGCACTCCCTTCCCGTCGGGCTTCGGTATCTCCACCCGCAGGACCGGTTTCGGCGCGTAGTTGCCGGCCAGCAGACTCTCTCTGACTGTCGGCCATTGCTCCTTCAGGTTCGCCCTAAGGTCCGCAACGGTCATTCCGTCAACACCCGCCGCCCCCTTGTTACGTTCCACCCGGTGCAAAGCCGCCAACATGTTGCCGCGTTCGACCACTGCCTCCATCAGTTGCATTGTCCCCGGTCCGGTTACTTCCTCCCCTGCCGTGATGCTTGACGCTCCCATTGGTTTACCTCGCGGGTTCCGCCCGCCACTTCCACCAGGGGCTTTGGGCTTCTCATCCCTCTGTTCCTGCGTCTCATTCACCATCGAAGCGAAGATACCTTTCCAAGATCATCTGTTCGGGCCTTCGGTCCGTCGAACTGAACCTACTATGCCCTCGGCTGACTTCTGACGGATCATCGGAAAGCCTCTCGACCTCCCTAGCTCTTGGCAATCCGCCAGATCTCCCCGGGTAATGCGCACCCCTTTCACGCTTATGACCGCCGCATCTACGTCCACGCGCTCCGTGTCAGTACCGGGCTTTG
>JAAYCX010000088.1 GCA_012729555.1 Acidobacteriota bacterium | reverse complement strand
TTCTGGTCCGTGCGGTTTTTTTGGACATAGGCCGGGTGTTGCTGCCGGTAGCGCCGCTGATAGCCGACGTTTTGGGCGCGCCACTTCTGATTGCTGTCCCGGCATACCAGGCGATACTCGGCATCGCTGCGGTACTTTCGGCGGTGATACTCAGTCCGCCAGCGCCGTCGGCATTCCGGTTTTGAACAGACGCGTTGATCAGGATGAAATTTCGAGGGTGAGAACTTTGTACCGCAGTATGGGCAACATCGGGGTTCAGCCGTCATTGTGCGCTCCCGGATTGGAATCGACTGTCGATTCTCACCTCCGAGAGTCATAAATGAAAGCCAGCTGCCGCCTCCGGCCCTATATATAGAAACTTCTATAGAGTTTTTGTACCGCCTCCCCGCAGATTAACCATCCAACCCGGGCCCCTTCCATTTTCCTGGAAATGGTTCCCTTTGTAAGTCCCGGGGACATCGAGCGGTTGAAGTCGGAGGTGTCGGTGGAGCGGCTGGCGGAGGCGAGGGGGATCCGGCTGGAGCGGCACGGGGCGGACCTGATCGGGCTGTGCCCGTTCCATGAGGACCGGAACCCGTCGCTGGTGATCTCACCGGGCAAAAACCTGTGGCAATATCTCAATCAGGAGATACGGAGCTGTCATTGGTTCTCCAATTCAAAACATAAAACGGCAACGGGAGGAATATTCCGGCTCGGCCCCGGAATTTCCATTAGAATGGCGGGAGGAAACGGGACGATCCGGTTCCCGGGGAGGCGGCATGATCGGTGCGATCGCGGGCGACATCATCGGATCGGTATACGAGGCCCATCCCATCAAGACCAGGGATTTCCCCCTATTCGGCCCCGGTTGCCGGTTCACCGATGACACGGTCCTCACCGTCGCCGTGGCGCAGGCGATCCTGGAGGACGGGGATTACGCCCGCTGGATCCGGGAGATCGGCCGGCGGCACCCCCGGGCGGGCTACGGCGGCGCCTTTTCCGGCTGGCTCTCTTCCGATGCGCCGGAACCGTACCACAGCTGGGGCAACGGGTCCGCCATGCGCGTCGGCCCGGTGGGGTGGGCGTACGAAAGCATCGACGAGGTGCTCGGGGAGGCCGCCCGTTCGGCCGCAATCACCCATGACCACCCCGAAGGGATCAAGGGCGCCCAGGCGGCGGCCCTGGCCGTTTTCCTGGCCAGAACGACAGGGGACAAGGAACGGATTCAAAGGGAAGTGACGGCGAGGTTCGGGTACGACCTCACCCGCACGCTGGAGGAAATCCGGCCCGCCTACGCCTTCGACGTTTCCTGCCGGGGCACGGTGCCGGAAGCGGTCATCGCCTTCCTCGAATCGGAGTCCTACGAAGATGCCGTGCGCAACGCGGTATCCCTCGGAGGCGACAGCGACACCCTGGCCGCGATCGCCGGCGCGATCGCCGAGGCCTACTACGGTTTCATCGCAGAGCCCATCCTGGAAAAAGTGCGGTCGTGCCTGACTCCGGACCTCTGGTCGATCACGGAGCGGTTTCGCGGCAGATTCGTTCAATAACCTCGGGGACACCCCCCGCGTTTGCCGTTTTCCTGAAATCACCGGAGGGGGAACAAATTCCTCGACGAAAGGAGGCGGCATGAAGGGTTTTTTAAACGGGCTGTTTTTTTCCTGTTTCCATTCCTTTGCCTGGTGCTTTTGGGATCGAGGGCAGGCGCCCAGCCGGGAGCGCTCAATCCTCCGCTGCTGGAATGCGGGCGGCAGGGGGCTGATCAAGGGGTCTCCATCGCCCTGGAAGCGGGCGACGGGATCTACGTCGGGTCGTTCCAGGGTGACCGGCTGGTCCAATTGCCCCGCAGGCCGCGGCCTTAACCGGACGCGAGCTGTACGCTCGTATCCGCTGGGGGGACGAAGGGTTCGGGGGCGCCCGGGGGGAGCGACTCCACGTACAGCGAGCGGCTGGGCAAGGCGAAGCCGCTCCCGGCTTCCTCGACGATCTCCTTGACCCGGTAGGCGAGCCGCTCCTTGATCTCGAGCCACTCGCCCCAGACGGTGGTGCGGGTGAAGCAGTAGACCATGATGTCGATCGAGGAGTCGCTGAAGCGGTCGATGCGGACGAAGGTGGGCACCTCGGGAGGGTGGGCGAAATCCCCCGATTCCAGGATGTGGCGCTCGATGCCGTCGCGGATGCGGCGCAGTTGCTCCACCCGGGTCGAGTAGAGAACGCCGATGGTCCAGTAGATCCGGCGGTGGGTCATGGCCGAGAAATTGGTCACGACGTTGTCGGAGAGGTTGGCGTTGGGGACGTAGACGGGGGCCTTGTCGAAGCGCCGCACCAGGGTGGAGCGGAAGCCGATGGCCTCCACCGTCCCTTCCACCACCCCCTCCACCTCGATCCAGTCTCCCGGGCTGAAGCGGTGTTCGGCGATGATGAGGATGCCCGAGATCAGGTTCTTGAACAGGTCCTGGGCCCCGAGCGCGACGGCCACGCCGAACAGGCCCAGCCCGGCCAGCAGCGGCAGGACCTGGATGCCCCAGATTTCCAGGATGGTGCCGGCGCCGATGAAGATGAAGGCGATGCGGATGCTCTTCAGGAGCCACTCGACCATGGTGGGGGAGAAGATCTCCTCGACCTGCCTGAAGAGAAAGGAGAGGGGGTGCACCAGGCGCACCAGGCTCCAGAAGAGGAACCAGACGATGAGCGAGCGCAGGAGGCGGTGGGCGATGTCGGCCAGCGAGCCCGAAAGGGCCAGGTATTCCGTGGCGAAGAAGAAGCCGAGGATGACGGGGATGAAGGTGAACGGCTTTTCGAGCACCTCGACGACCTCGTCGTCGAACCGGAACCGGGTTTTTTGGGCTACGGCGGCCAGCCTCCGGATGATGAAGCGGGCGATCAGGTGGCGAAAGACGAGGAAAAGGAAGAAGAGGAACAGGGCGACGAGGATCCTGCCGATATCGATGCCCAGGACTCCGTCCTGCCAGACGTCCACCACCACCAGCCAGAACTGCCTGAAGTTTTCGACGATATGTTCCCAGCTCATGGCACCTTTCCCGGTCTGATCCAACTTTCAGCCCCCCTCGGGGGGACGGTCCGGCAATGAACGGCTATCCTGCATTTACACAAGCATATAGCCTGGTCCATCCCCATTTTTTTATTGACCTATTATACATGGGGGAGTATGTTTTGTACTCAAAATATTTGAGATGAAAATGACAAACACACTTTTTCCAGAACAGAAAATGCTCGATGACGTGCTGGTGGCCCTGCGCCGCATCGTACGCTCGATCGACCTGCATTCCAAGAAACTGATCCAGAGCCATCGCCTGACCATTCCCCAGGTGGTGCTCCTGCGCGAAATCCAGCGCCGGGGCCGCGTCTCGCTGGGGGACCTGGCCCGCAGCGCCAGCCTCAGCAACGCCACCGTGACCGGGATCGTGGACCGGCTGGAGGCCCGCGGCCTGGTGCGCCGGGAGCGGGGCGACGCCGACCGGCGCCAGGTTTTCGTCGAGGTCGCCCCGGCCGGGGCCGAGGCCGTGAAGGCCCTCCCCCCGCTCCTGCAGGAAGACTTCGTCCGCAAGCTCGAGGGGCTCCAGAAGTGGGAGCAGGCGCAGATCCTCTCCTCGCTCGAACGGGTGGCCGGTTTCATGGACGAGGGGAGGACGGCGGCCGAGCCGATCCTGGTCCCCCACGCCCTGACCGACACCGCCGACGACCTCGGCGGGGGGGAGGGGGCGCGGTCCGGGGCCGTGAAGGGAAAGGGCCCCGGTGCGGAAAGAGGGGCGGGGCGGCCGGAGGAAGCGGTTTCGGGCCTGCGCCTGCACGTCGCGCGCTCGCTCGCGGAGTTTCCCCCGGGGGTGGATCTCGAGGGGCTGACCCGGTTTCTGCACGAGAGCCTCAAGCCCTACGAGGACGCGCCCGAGGACATCGAGCGCGGGATCCTGGACGCCCTCCAGGCCGAAGGGCGGCCGGGCGGGTTTCTCGTGATCGCCGAGATCGAGGGGGCGCTCGCCGGGGCCCTGGTCATGCAGGGCACGGGCATGAAGGGCTATGTCCCCGAGAACCTCCTCCTCTTCGTGGCCGTCGCGCCCGAGCGGCGCGGCAGGAGCCTGGGCCGGCTGCTCATCGAGCGGGCCGTCCGGGAGTCGGAAGGGAACATCAAGCTTCACGTCGAATACGACAACCCCGCGCGCCGTCTCTACGAACGGATCGGGTTCACGAGCAAGTACGCGGAAATGAGGTACGTGAAATGAACAGGGTCCTCATCGATCTCGAGGCGCTGGGGCGGAACCTGAAAATCATCGGCGGCTGGATGCGCGAGCACGGAGCCTCCTGGACGGTGGTGACCAAGGTGCTGTGCGGGCACGCCGACACCCTCCGGGCCCTGCAGGCCATGGGGGTCCGCTCGATGGGGGACTCGCGGCTCGAAAACCTGCGCGCGATCGAGCGGATCGTGCCCGATTTCGAATCGTGGTACCTGCGGGTGCCGGACCTGACCGCGGTGGCGGACGTGGTGCGGCTCACCGACGTCAGCCTCAACAGCGAAATCCGCATCATCGAGGCGCTCAACGAGGAGGCGCGCCGGCTCGGCCAGGTGCACGGGGTCGTGATCATGATCGAACTGGGGGACCTCCGGGAGGGGATCCTGCCGGGGTCGCTGATCGATTTCTACAAGTACGTGTTCGAGCTGTCCCATATCGAGGTGAAGGGGATCGGGGCCAACCTCGGCTGCCTGGCGGGCGCCGTTCCCACGGTGGACCAGTTCATGCAGCTGGCGCTCTACCGGGAACTCCTGGAGCTGAAATTCGAGCACCCGCTCCCGCTGATATCGGCGGGGTCCTCGGCCGTGCTCCCCCTCCTCATCAGCGGCCAGCTCCCCAGGGCCATCAATCACTTCCGCATCGGGGAGGCGATCTTCCTGGGCAACGACCTGCTGAGCGGGGGACTGCTCCCCGGCCTGCGGGGGGACGCCGTCGTCCTGGAAGCCGAGATCGCCGAAATCAAGGAGAAGAGCCTGGTTCCCCTGGCCGAGACCACCTCGATCACGCCCTTCATTTCAGAGGTGAGCGACGACAGGACGCCGGGGCAGAGGGGGTACCGGGCGCTCGTCAGCGTGGGGAACCTCGACACGGAGATATCGGGGCTGAGCCCCATCAAGGAACGCTATTCCATCGCGGGGGCCTCGAGCGACATCACCGTGGTCAATATCGGCGAGGACGCCGACGGCCTGAAGGTGGGCGACACGATCCGCTTCCGCCCCAACTACGCGGCGTTTCTGCGCCTGATGAGCGGCCGCTACATCCAGCGGGAGGTCGTGCCCGCGATCTCCGAATTCCAGAAGAACTACGCCCTGGACCCCTTCACCGTCGACCCCGTCCTGGAGCCGTCCGAAGACCCCGGACGGCAATAGGGGAGGATGCCGTTGTCCGACACCCTGATCATCTGGGCCATCGTCGCCGCCTACATGGCCTTCATCTTCGTGAAAGGGATCTCCAAGGCGCGCCGGATAGGGGACACCGACGATTTCCTGGTCGCCGGGCGCAACGTCGGCTGGTTCATGCTCTTCTGCACCATGGGGGCCACCGTCATCGGCGGCGGCTCCTCCATCGGCGCCATCGGCAAGACCTACGACTGGGGCGTGCTGATGCTGCTGGTCTCCACCGGCTGGTACCTGCACTTCATCTTCTCCGGCCTGGTGGTCGCCCCGCAGTTCCGCCGGGCGGAGCTGTACACGGTGGCGGGGTACTTCGGCCACCGCTTCGGCGAGGGCCCCCGCTTCGTGATGATGGTCCTGTCGCTCCTCTTTTCCGTTTTCATAGTGGCGGCGCAGATGGCGGCTTTCGGCAGCGTGCTGGCGACCCTGATGCCCGAGTTCGCCGACATGTCGCGGGTGCTGGCATGGGCGATCCTGATCGGCGGCGCCATGGTCGTCATCTACAGCACCGCCGGGGGCCTGCTGGCGGTAATCCACACCGATGTCTACCAGTTCGTCATCCTGCTGGCGGGATTCGGCGTCACCCTCCTGTTCTGCGTCCCGGACATCGCGGCCGCTTCGCTGGAGGAGGTCCCGCGCTGGTTTTTCCTCCCGCAGGGGAACCGGGGGTGGCTCTTTCTCGTCACCACCTTCCTGGCGTTCCTCCTGGGGGAGACCTTCGCCCCCGGCTACGCCACCCGCTACTGCGTCGGGCGCGACGTGCGCGAGACCAGGAGGGGGATCGCGGGGGTCGGGGTCTTCCTCGCCCTGGTCTTCCCCGCGGTCCTGTTCTGCATCGCCCTCTACGCGCGGGTCCACTTTCCCGACATCGACCCGCAGCAGGCCCTGCCGATGGTGATCATGCAGCTGCACAACCCCTGGGTTGCGGGGCTGATGATCGGGGCCCTGATGATGGCCGTCATGTCCTCGGCCGATTCGGCGCTGAATTCGGCGACGACCATCTTCGTGAAGGACCTTTTCGAGCACCAGCTGGGGTGGAAGGACCGGGGGGACGGCCGCATGCTCCGGCTGGCGCGGATCTGGACGGTGCTGCTGGGCTGCACGGCGATCGCCGTGGCGGTTTCCTGGCCCGACATCATCGGGCTGCTCCTGTTCACCTATCACATCTGGGCGCCGGCCGTCATCCTGCCGGTCTGCGTCGGGGCGCTGGTGCGGAAGCGCTCCCCGGCGCTGACGCGGAACATCTTCGTCACCATGATCGCGGCGACGGGGCTGACGCTCCTCTACCGGGCGATCCTCTGGGTGCAGGGGCGGGGCTGGTGGTCCCCGCTGGGGGAGGACGTTTTCGGCCTCCTCGAAAACCTGGACCCGAGCGTTTTCGGCGTGGCCGCCTCCTGCGTCGTTTTCTTCCTCCTGAGCCTCCGGGTGCGGATGCGGCGCACCGGGAGCGGCGGCGCTACCGGCTAGAGGGGAGGCGCAGCAGGCGGTCGAGCGCCGGTTTGGGCCGTCCGTCCCTCCGGTAGAGCAGGGGATAGTTGGTTCTCCCCGGGACCGGATAGTCGTTCTTCCACGACATGCCGTCGTGTACCCCCCAGAAGGTGACCCGGTCGATCTTGTCGCGCCGGCCGTGGAAAATCCGGAAGAGCGTTTCGTAACGGTCCGCCAGCTGCTTCTCGACCCCTTCGGGCAGGCCGCCGGCGTACGGGTCGAGGAAGGCCTTGAATTCCTCGAGCTGGAACTGCGCGTGGCTCATGACGCTGCCGATGACCTGCCCCTCGCGCGTCAGGGGGAGCACGTCCACGTCCAGTTCGGTGATCATCACCTTCACGCCGAGCGCCGCGTAGGCGTCGATCGCCGCCTCGACATGTTCGGTCCGGGGATAATGCAGCCCCCAGTGCCCCTGCATCCCGACACCGTCGATCCGGATCCCCTCCTGCTGCAGCATCCGCACCAGCCGCACGATGCCGTCCCTTTTCGACGGGCGCCAGGCGTTGAAGTCGTTGTAGTACAGTTCCGCGCCGGGAGCGTAACGGGCGGCGAACCGGAAGGCCGACTTCACCAGCAGGTCGCCGTCCCCCACCCCCTCGACCCACCGCGTCGGCCGGTAGGAGCCGTCGTCGGCGATCACCTCGTTGACCACGTCCCAGGCGTCCACCCTCCCGGCGTAGCGTCCCGCCACCGCCTCGATGTGCTCGCGCATCCGTTCGATCAGGGCCGCGCGCGTCTTCGGCTTCCCCCCGCCGTCGGTGAAGAACCAGTCGGGCGTCTGGTTGTGCCACACCAGGGTGTGCCCGACGACGAACATGCCGCTTTTTTCGGCGAAATCGACGAAGGCGTCCGCCGGCCCGAAATTGTAGACGCCGGGGCGGGGGTTGACGGCTTCGGCCTTCATCGCGTTCTCGGGGGTGAGGGTGTTGAAGTGCCGCAGCACGACATCGCCCCACGCCTTGTCCCTGCCCGACGCGATGGCGTCATTGACCGCGCAGCCGACCAGGAACGCGTCGCGGTAGGCCTCCTTCAGGGTGCCGCCCGCGTCGGGGTCCGAACGGGCGCCGAGGGCGCCGCACACGGCGAGGGCGCCGCACACGGCGGAGGCGCCGCACACGGCGGAGGCGCCGAGAAGCCCGAGGGCCAGCAGTCCGATCCTATGCATGCCCTTCCTCCCTCAGCGCCCGCCGAGGGCGTCCAGCGACGGGCCCGGGCGGTAGCGGATGTAGTCGAAGTCGGCGGCCCCGCCCCCGGGACCGTAGCTGAACACGGAGATGCGCGCCCCCTTCCAGTGGCGGAAACGGAGCTGGAAAGCCGCGCCGGTTTCGGCGAACGTCCGCCCGTCGAGGCTGTACAGGAGCCGCCCCCGGTCCCCCTCGTAGAGCCCCCGCAGCCAGACCCGGTCGCCCCGGAGCACGGGGCCGGCGCCCCCTTCCCAGGCGATGCGGCGGGCCCCGTCGCGCTGCTGGACCCCGATCCAGCCGAAGTCGCTGCCGCTCATGAAGGCGAAACCGGCGCGCTGCCCCTCGCTCATGCGGGCGGCGTCCATCTCGACGTCCACCACCCCGGCGTCGTCCCAGAGCTTCTGCGTCAGGGTGTTCGGCGCCTCGGCCAGGGATGGTGCGGGTAGCGCGGTCAGCCGCAGCCAGCCGGGGCGCGCGGAAAGCGACCAGCGCGCCGGGTCCGGGTTGTGGTTCCACTGCCAGATGGGGGAGAGGGTCCGGGCTTCGAATTCATCCCCCGTCTCCGGGCGCCGGACCGGGTAGATCCGGCCGACATCGGGCTTGGGATGGCGGTCGACCGTTTTTCCCCCGTCGCCGAAGACGGGCCATCCCTCCTCCGTCCAATGCACCGGGAGGAGGTGGCAGATGCGGCCGAGGTGCCCGGAGGACTTGAAGCCCACGAACCAGCCCTCCCCGTTTTCGAGCGTCACCATCCCCCCCTGGTGGGGGCTCCCGGGCGGGAGGACTTCGCGCCGTTCGTAGGGGCCGTAGATGTCTTTCGAGCGCAGGACCGTCTGTCCGCCGCGCTCGACCCCCCCCTCGGGGAGGGAAATGTAATAGTACCCGCCGCGCCGGAACAGTTTGGGCCCCTCGGCCACCGGGCCGCGGTAGATCTCTCGCCCCTCGTCGAGGAGGCGGGTCCCGTCCGGGCTCATCCGGTGGAGGATGAGGGGACCCGCGCCCACCTGGCTGCGGACGAGATAGGCCGTCCCGTCCTCGTCCCAGAAGGGGCAGGGGTCTTCCCACCCCTCCACGGCGCGGACCGTGACCGTTTTCGACCAGGGCCCCCTCATGTCCGGGGCATGCCACATGAACAGTCCGTCCCTGGGGGTGCAGACAAAAATGTAGAAGGTCCCGTCGTGACGGCCGACGGCGGGGGCCCAGGTCCCCTGGGCGTAGCCCTTCATGGCGTCATATTTCGGATCCATATCCAGGCGGTCGAACACCTGGCCGACGACGGTCCAGTTGACGAGGTCGCGCGAATGGAGCACCTGCATGCCGACGAAGTGGAAATCGGAGGCGATGAGGTAGAAGTCGTCGCCATGGCGGATGATGTCGGGATCGGAATAATCCGCCTTCAGGATGGGGTTGCGGTAGGTCCCGTCCCCCTGGTCTCCCCAGGGCAGGATCCTGCCGTCCCGGCCGGGGGCGGCGGGGAGCAGGAAAAGGGAAAGGGCGCAGACTGCCAGTTTTGCTTTCATCGGGACCTCCGTCAACGCCGCCAGAAGGCGGGGGTGAACAGGACCAGGACGGTGTAGAACTCGAGCCTCCCGGCGATCATGCAGAGGCCGAGGACCCACTTGGCCAGGGCCGGGAGATGGCCGTAATGATCGGCCGGGCCCACGGCCCCCAGCCCCGGGCCGATGTTGAACATGCTGGCCGGCACGGCGCTCACGGCGGTCAGGAGGTCGACCCCCGCCGCCGTCAGCAGCAGGCAGCCGGTAAAATAGACCAGGAAGGTCAGGTAGACCAGGTTCAGGAGCCCCTGGATCGCGTTTTCGGGATAGGCCGCGGACCCCAGCCGGACCGCGAAGACGCCGCGGCGCTCGACCAGGCGCTTGAATTCGCGCCCGATCACCTTCAGGAGCAGGAGGACGCGCGACGCTTTCAGCCCCCCCGCGGTCGATCCGGTAGAGCCCCCGATGAACATGAGCAGGAGCAGGACCTGCTGGGGGAACGGGTGCCACGCCTCGAAATCGGCCGTGACGAAGCCGGTGGTGGTGATGATGGAGGTGACCTGGAAGAGGGAACGGCGCAGGGCCTCAGACGGGGTCAGCCCGCCGCCGGGAAGGAGGGCCACCAGGATCGCCGCCGTCGCCAGGGCCACCACGCCGAGAAAGAAACGGAGCTCGATATCGGAGAGGAAGCCTCTCACGCGGCGCTCGACCCAGAGCCGGTAGTGGAGGGTGAAGTTGACGGCCGCCAGGAGCATGAAGAGGATGAGGATCCCCTCGATCCTGGGGCTTCCGAAAGCCGCGATGCTGGCCGTCCGGGTGGAGAAGCCGCCGGTTCCCAGGGTCGAGAAGGCGTGGCAGAGGGCTTCGAACGGGTCCATCCCCGCCCAGCGCAGGGCGAGATAGAGCGCGGCCGTCAGCCCGAAATAGATCTTCCAGAGGGCCAGGGCGGTCTCCCGGATGCGGGGGCGGATCTTTTCCGATTTGGCGCCGGAAAATTCGGCGCGGTACAGCGGCATGCCGCCGATCCCCACCAGCGGCAGGACGGCGATTCCGAGCACCACGATTCCCATCCCCCCCAGCCAGTGGGAGAAGCAGCGCCAGAACTGCAGGCTGTGGGAGAGGACCTCGACGTCGGCCAGCACGGTGGCCCCGGTGGTGGTGAACCCCGAAGTGGATTCGAAGAAGGCGTCGGTGAAGGACGGGAAATGGGGGGAGAGGTAAAAGGGGAGGGAGCCGAGAAGGCCCGTGGCGACCCACACCATGCCGACCAGCAGCAGCGCTTCCCGCTGCGTCAGGTCTCCCCTGGGGCGGCGGGTGGAGAAGACCAGGACCAGTCCCGCTCCCGCGGTGGCGGCGACGGCGCCGGCGAAGGGGAGGGGGGGGTCGCCGATCGCGAGGGCGTAGCCGAGCGGGATGCCCATGACGGCCGCCAGCGCCACGAGAAAGCGTCCGAGGATGTGCAGCAGGGGGGCGATGTGGGTCACGGCTCGGGTCAGCTCCCGGATTCGGAAAGAAAGGCGGATTCGAGCAGGGGGACGGAAGTCTCCAGGGCGAAGCAGATGATCCGGTCCCCCGCCTCGACGGCATCCTCGCCGCGGGGCACGATCACCTCCCCGCCGGGACGGACGATGGCGCCGATGATGCATTCATGCGGCAGGTGCACGTCCTGGAGCCTCTTGCCCACGACCCGGGAGCGGGAGGCGGCGATCAGTTCGATCGATTCGGCCTCCTGCTCGCGAAAGGAGGTGACGGAGATGACGCGCCCCTTGCGGACGAAGCGCAGGATCCGGTCCACGGCCGCCAGGCGCGGGCTCACGGTGGTCGTGATCCCGAGGCGCTGCACCATCGGCAGGTAGTTCAGGCGGTTGATCAGGGTGACGACCTTGCGCGCGCCCAGCGTGCGCGCCATCAGGGACGCCATGATGTTGTCCTCGTCGTCACCGGTGAGCGCCAGGAAAGCCCCGACGTCCTGGATGTTTTCCTCCGCGAGGGTGGATTCCTCGGTGCCGTCGGCATGGATGACGATGGTCTTTTTCAGGATGCGCGAGATCAGCTCGCAGCGCGCCCCGTCCCGCTCGAACAGCTTGACGTCGATCCCGCTCTCTTCCAGGCGCTGGGCCAGTTCGATCCCCAGCTGCTTGCCGCCGAGGATGAACACGCGGTCGAGCTTCTGCCGGGTGGCGAGGCCCATGAATCCGAAGGCGGAATCCAGGTCCTCCGTCCGGGACATGAAGTAGATGTGGTCGCCCGGGATCAGGACCTCCCCGCCGTGCGGGATGATGGCCTGCTGGTCGCGGAAGATCATGGCGATCAGCCCCTTGCGGATGGATCGTCCCTCGTCGATCTCGTCGATGCGCCGGTGGGCGAGCCAATGGGCCTCGTCGATCGTCATCCCGAACAGTTTCACCCGCCCTTCGGCGAAATCGAGGATGTCGCTGACGCCGGGGATGTGGATGACGCGCAGGATCCGGTCGGTGATGTCCGTTTCCGGGTGGATGATCAGGTCGATCGGGATGTTGGCCTGGCGGCAGAGGGTGCGCCAGTGCTCCACTTCGTGCGTCCGCAGGCGGGCGACCCGGACCTTGGCCTGCGATTCCACGGAAGCGATCAGGCAGAAGAGCAGGTTGACCTGGTCGACGCTGGTCAGGGCGATGAGCATGTCGGCCTGGGCGATCCCCGCCTTGCGGAGCGTGGCGATGCTGGCCGCGTTCCCCTGGATGATCCTGGCGTCCAGCATCCCCTCCAGTTCCCGGCAGCGGTCCCCCTCCTGTTCCACGATGACGACCTCGTTCCCCTCGTGGATGAGGCGGCTGGCGACAAGCGCGGAGGTCTGCCCCCCGCCGGCGATCAGGATCCTCATGGCATTCTCTCTCACACGGGTTTCGGGTTGTCGGGTACAATACGCGCACTATCATACACGCTTTGGTTTTCGGGGGAAATGCGGCATTTGGACATCATCCGGGGGGTGGGGCATATGGGCGGGATGCTGAAAGGAAGGGTAGCGGCGGTTACGGGCGCCGGCAACGGCCTGGGGCGGGCGCACGCGCTCGCGTTCGCGGCCCAGGGGGCACGCGTGGTGGTCAACGACCTGGGCACGTCGCACGACGGGTACGGAGAGTCGCCGGGCCCGGCGGACCGGACGGTGGGGGAGATCCGGGCCGCCGGGGGGACGGCGGTGGCGAATCACGGGAGCGTCGCGACCGAGGAGGGGGCGGGTTCGGTCGTGGAACAGGCGATCCGGGAGTTCGGCCGGATAGACATCCTCGTCAACAACGCGGGGGTCATCCGCCACCAGAACGTGGACGAGATCCAGACCGGTGATTGGGACCTGATGGTGCGGACCCACCTGTACGGGATGATGTTCGCGACGCGCGCGGCCGCGGCGCACATGAAGGCGCGGGGTTACGGGCGCATCCTCTGCACCTCCTCCCATATCGGGTTCGGGTTTGCCGGGCAGGCGGCCTACTCCACGGTGAAGGAGGGGATCGTGGGGTTCGCGCGCACGGTGGCGCGGGAACTGGCGCCGTACGGGATCACCTGCAACGTCCTGCGCCCGATCGCCGCCTGGCGCGGCACGGCGCCGGAGATCCGCAACCCCTTGTTCGAATCGAACCGGCCCGAGGACGTGGCCGCGCTGGCGACGTACCTCGTCAGCGAGGGGGCGGATTCGATCAACGGCTGCATCTTCGAGGTCCTGCGGGGACACGTGGGGATCTTCGTCGACCCCCCGCCGGTGGCCCGGACGATCCGGAGGGAGGGGGGGTGGACGGCCGAGGAACTCGCCGCGGCCGTCCCCGCGGAACTGACCCCGGGGCGGACGCGCGAGGATTTCCCCTTCACGCTGCCCGACGTGTTCCGCCCGCTCATGGAGAAGTAGGGCGCGGGGTCAGTCCAGCCCGTATTCGCGCAGCTTGTCGTACAGGAGGCGGCGGTGGATCCTGAGGATCTCGGCCGCCCGCGTGCGGTTTCCGCCCGAGGCGGCGAGGGCCCGTTCGATCATCCCGCGCTCGAGTCGGGCGACGGCCGCGTGCAGCCCTTCCTCGAGCGGGAAGCCGTTGATCGCGTCGTCGGCCGCCGGCGGCGCATCGAGCGCCACGTGTTCGCGCCGGAGCACTCCCGACCGGCCCAGAATCAGGGCCCGCTCCAGGCAGTGCTCCAGTTCGCGCACGTTTCCGGGCCACTCCTGCCCGGCGAGATACCCGGCCGCGTCCTCCGAAAGAGTGGGGGGCTGCATCTTCAGGCGCGCCGCGGCGCGCCGGAGCAGGTAGGCCGCGAGTTCAGGGATGTCCTCGCGCCGCTGGCGGAGGGGGGGGACGGCGATGGTGACGACGTTGAGGCGGTAATAGAGGTCCTCGCGGAAGCGCCCCTCGCGTACGGCCAGCTCCAGGTCGCAGTTGGTGGCGGCCAGCAAACGCACGTCGAGGGGAATGGTGATGTTGGACCCCAGGCGCTCGATGGAAAACTCCTGCAGCACCCGCAGCAGCTTGACCTGGGTGGAGGGGGTCAGTTCCCCGATCTCGTCGAGGAAGAGAGTGCCGCCGGCCGCGTACTCGAATTTGCCGATCCGGCGCTGGGCGGCGCCGGTGAAGGCCCCGCGCTCGTGGCCGAACATTTCCGCCTCGAGCAGCGTTTCCGGGATGGAGGCGCAGTTGACCTTGACCAGCCGGCGCGAACCGCGCAGGCTGTGGCGGTGGATGGCGCGGGCGACCATCTCCTTTCCCGTCCCCGACTCCCCCCGGATGAGCACCGTGGAGTCGGTGGCGGACACCTGGCCGATCAGCTTGTACAGCTTCTGCATGGCCGGGCTCCGGCCGACGATCTCGTGCCCCGGCCCGGCGTCCTCTTCGCTGCGGTAGGCCTCGAGCTCGCTGGTTTTCCTGCGGTTGTCGATGGCGCGCTCGAGCTGGATCAGCAGTTCGTCGAAATTCAGCGGCTTGGTCAGGTAATCGAACGCCCCGAGGGCCATCGCCTCGATGGCGGCCGCGCTGGTTCCGTAGGCCGTCATGATCAGGACCGCGGGGGGGGCCGGATGGAGCTTCAGCTCGCGCAGCAGCTCGAGCCCGTCCCTCCCCGGCATCCGGATGTCCAGAAGCGCCGCCTCGACCGCGGACTGGGCGAGGTGGAGGGAGGCTTCGGTGCCGTCGGAGGCGCACAGCACGCGGTAGCCCTCGTCCTCGAGCAGGGCGCGGAGCGCCTCGCGCGCCTGCGCCTCGTCCTCGGCGATGAGAATGGACGCTTTAGGCCGCATCCGACGCCCCCCTTTCCTCCGGCAGCGTGAGGATGAAGGTCGTGCCCGGATCCTCCGACTCGAACTGCAGGGAGCCGCCGTGGTTGGCCACGATTTCGCGGGAGACGGCCAGGCCCAGCCCGCTCCCGTTTTCCTTGGTGGTGTAGTAGGCGTCGAAAACGTGGGGACGCACCTCGTCCGGGATGCGGCTGCCGCCGTCGGCGACCCGGATCGAGACCCGGCCGCCCTCCGCCTCGGCCCGGACCGTGACGACCCCCTCCCGGGGGGAGGCGTCGATGGCGTTCAGGAGCAGGTTGATCAGGACCTGAACGATCTGGGGCGCATCGACATCGGCCCGGAGTTCCCCGCGCGGCAGGTCGAGGTCGATGCGGACCTCCTTCTTCTGCATCGGCTCGTGCACCATCTTGACCGCCTGCGAGACGACGGGGGCGATGTCCTGTACGTGCCGGTGGGTCATCACCGGGCGGCCGAAGGCGAGGAGGCGGCCCACGATCAGGTCGAGCCGGTCGATCTCCTCGAGGCATTCGGCGACCTCGGTCGAGGCGGCCACCCCCTTCTTCAGCCGCCGCTCCAGCAGCTGCAGCGTCAGCTTGATGGAGTTGAGCGGGTTGCGGACCTCGTGGGCGACGCCGCTGACGACCTTACCCAGGGCGGCGAGCCGGTCCTGCTGGCGCAGCTTCTGCTCGAGCGCCATGCGCCGCTCCGCCATCAGGTTGATGTCGCGCGCGACCCGGCCCAGGTCGCCCCGCACCGAGGGGAGGCGGAAGGAGAAGTCGTCCTCCAGCCGGCGCAGCCCCTTCTGAATGGAGCGGACGCCCGAATGGAGCCGGTACCAGATGGAGACGATGCCGCCCACGCCCAGCAGGGTCGAGAACCCGAGCGCGATCAGCCACCAGCGGTGCGTGCCGATCAGGGGGTAGCGCAGCACCGGGACGCGGCGCAGGGTCCACAGGACCATGCCGCCCGACCGGACGGCGGCGCCGACGATCAGGTCGCGGTTCTCCCAGTCCGAGCCGCTGACCATGGCATCCGCAGCCCCGGCCCGGGCGGCAAGGGTACGGATGAAGTCGGTCTCCATCCCCGAGAGGCCGGGGCGCGCTTCGGGCTCCTCCTCCGCGGTGGGATAGGCATACCCCGAAACGGCGTCCTCGGCCGGCAGGTACATCCCCCCCTTGATCCCGGGGAAAGCCTGGAGAACGGTGGAGGAGATCCCCTTGAGCGAAATCTCCAGGGCCTGCCGGGGGAGCTGCTCGAGGGGATCGCCCGCATAGGCCGCGCGTTCCCGGACCTGGCTGGCGAGTTCCCGGCAGGCGGTTTCGCAGCGGCGCAGGGCGTCCCCCAGGAGCTTGGCCTCGGTCGTGAACACGACATCGCGCACGATCAGCGCCGCCAGCGCGACAACGGCCAGGGAGGCCGCCCCGATGATGAACGCCTGCGCGCGGAAGCTGACGGGTGCGGGGAAGCGCATGGGCACCTATCGGTAGATGTGGGGATCGGGAATGGTGGCCTGAGCTATGCATTCCAGCGAAAACACGATCAGGGAGGAGGCGTCGCCCAGCAGGCGTGCGCGCTGGTATTCCCGTGCGTCGTAGGCGCCGCGCCCCTGCTGGTAGAGGCTGCGGGCCAGGGTGACATACTGCTCCGATTTGTTGTCCTCGGTGAGGGTGGCGAAATATTCGGCCTGCCGGACCCGGAAGTAGCACCCCTGGAGCACGAATCCCGCTCCCCAGAAGTCCTTGTCCTGGGGGGTGCGCTCCACCTTGCGCGCCCACGCGACCCGGTCGGCGGCGTCGAGCAGGCTGTTGACGGCCGCGATGAGCCGCTCGAACCGGAACCGGTTGTCCGTGGAGCGCCTGGCGCGCTCGAGGAGGTCCGTGGCCTTCGCGTGGAGCAAGGCGATCTCCGGGCCGGGCGGCCGCGCCTCTCTCGCCTTATCGAGCCGCTTGGCGGTCAGTTCCATCCAGTCCGGCCTGGGCCAGCCCTTGGCCCCGTCGGGCCAGGCCTCGGGAATCTCGGGGGCCTGGGCCGGGGCGGACGCCGCCAGGGCGCAGGCCGCCAGGCCGAGCGCCAGAATCATGGTCATCTTCCGTATCTGCATCGTCTGTACCGCTTCCGGGTGACTTCCCTTTATATACCACTATCGGCGGCCGCCGGAAAGAAAAGCGGTCCCGTCCCTAGGAATTGCACAGAACGAGGTCCCGGCGCATTTCGCTGACCTGGGGCACCCGCCGGGGCTGCCGGCGGCAGCAGGCGTCGAGGATGCGCATCAGGTTGGAGGAGGAGAAGTTTTCGGCGATCTCCTGGCACGATTCCATCAACAGGCGCCGGAGGGCGGCCCGGGCGCGGCACGCCTTCACCCTGGCGGCCTGCGGGGTGCAGCGCAAGATCGGCGCGATTTCCTCGTAGGGCAGCTGCTTCAGGTGGTGCAGCACGATAACCTCCTGGTACTCGTCCGGCAGCTGGTTGAGCACCTCCCGGAGCATCTCGCCCAGGTCCGTGCGGTTATCCTCCGCGTAGGGGTCGGGCAGGGCCCGCGGCCGGCGGGTGTCTATCGTGGATTCCTCCAGCTCCAGTTCGGCGAAGGTGTAGGCCTTGCGCCGCCGGAGGCGCCGCCGTTCGTCGAAACAGCGGTTGACGGCGATGCGCCGGAGCCAGGGGTAGAAGGGGCGGTTGAGGTCGAATTTCTTCAGCGAAAAATAGACCTTGCACAGGATCAGCTGAACGATGTCCTCCGCGTCGGCCGCCGGCCCCGCGTGCCAGCACACCAGGCTGGAGAGCTGGGGCTGGTACTTGCGCATCAGCGCTTCAAAGGCGCGCTGATCCCCCTTCTGGCTTTGTCGGATCAGGATCTTGTCCTGGAGGTTCGAATGGGTCCATGTGGCTTGCTGCATAGGCGCTCCGAGAAAAGGGGACCGGCGGATGGGGCGGAATCGCCGATTCTGCCGATCTCCGGCGGGGAAGACGCAATCGGTGTGCCAAAGGGCTCCATTGATTGTGAAGCACTTGGGAGTACGACCGCGGCCGGGGCGTGCGGTTTCTTTACAGCTCCCGTGAGGATTCAGCCCGGGCCGGCCGGGAAATCTCATGAGAGAGACGAGAATAGTCCATAAAAGATTTGGTGGCAGCGGACGGAATATTCTGTGATAGAATGCGGCCTACCATAGGATAGTCCAATGATCCGATCCCGGAAGTGGTGGCGCGCGGTATGGTTCCTGCCCCTGTTAACGGCGCTGCAGCTGTACGGCCAGGGATCGGACCCGTGCACGATGTGCCACAGCAACCCCTCGCTAGAGATGGAGCGGCGCGGGCGGCGGGTGTCTCTCTTTGTCGACGGGGCGAAACTCAAATCCTCCGCGCACGGGTCGCTCGCCTGCGCGCGGTGCCACACGGGGCTCGAGCCGATGAAGATCCCGCATGCGGCCGTCATCCGCCCGGTGCGGTGCGAAAGCTGCCACGAGACCGAAGGGTACGAGGGGAGCGTGCACGGCCGTTCCCCCGGCGGCGGGGGGGGCGGGCCGGCGGCCGGCTGCAAGGAGTGCCATGGCACCCACGACGTTCTTTCCCCGGAAGATCCGAAGTCGGTCAACCACCGCCTGAGGGCCGATGTCGGCTGCGGGCGCTGCCACGGTGAGGCCGCGGCCCGGTACCGGGAGTCGGCCCATGGGCTGGCGCTGGGGAAGGAGAACGCAAAATCCCCCGGCTGCCTCCAGTGCCACGGCTCCCACGCCATCCTTGCCCGGGACAACCCCGAAGCGGTCCTTTACAAGACGAAGGAGCCGGCGTTCTGTTTGAAGTGCCACCTCGAAGACGAAACGGTGCGGACCGAAGTGGGATTCCCCGCCGCCTTCATGGCCGGGTACCTCGACAGCGTGCACGGCGAGGCGCTCGCGGCGGGCAACCTCGACGCCGCCGCGTGCAGCGACTGCCACGGCGCCCACGACACCCGGACGGCCAGGGACTCCGCCTCGCGCGTCAGCCGCTGGAACATCGCGGACACCTGCGGGCGCTGTCACGCCGAGATCGCCCGGACCTACAAGGCGAGCGTTCACGGGCGGGCGGTCGGAAAGGGGGTCGGCGATTCCCCCACCTGCACCGATTGTCACGGGCAGCACCACATCTACCGCGTCGGGGACGCGCGCTCCCCGGTGGCGGCCGTGAACGTCTCGGTCGAAATCTGCGCCTCCTGCCACGATTCGCTCCGGCTCACCCGGAAGTACGGCATCGACGCCGACCGCTTCTCCACCTTCAACGACAGCTTTCACGGCCTGGCCTCGCGCGCCGGATCGGTGGAGGTGGCCAACTGCGCGAGCTGCCACGGGGTCCACGACATCCTCCCCTCCTCGGACCCCGCATCCACGGTCCACAGCTCCAACCTGGCCGCCACCTGCGGCTCCTGTCATCCGGGCGCCAACGAAAATTTCGCCCGGGGGGCGGTACACGTCGTCGAGGCCCGCGACCCCGAAAGCGGGATCCTCTACTGGATCCGCGCCTTCTATCTCTACCTCATCGCCGTCGTCGTGGGCGGGATGTTTTTGCACAACCTCCTCGACTTCATCAAGAAAACGCGCCGCAGGCGGGCGCTGCTGCGGGGCACGGCCGCGGCGGAGCACGCGGCCGCGGAGATCCATTACGAGAGGATGACGCTCGGGGACCGGCTGCAGCACGGGGCGATGACGGCGAGCTTCGTCATCCTGGCCGTCACCGGCTTCATGCTGCGCTACCCGGACGCCTGGTGGGTGGCCCCGATCAGGGGGTGCTGCGAGAGCTTTTTCGACGTGCGCGGGGTGCTGCACCGGATCGCGGGATTCGGCATGATCGCCCTGAGCCTCTGCCACGTCCTCTGCCTCCTGTTCACGGAGAAGGGAAGACGGTTCCGGCGCGACATCTGGCCCCGCTGGAAAGACGCGCGCGACGTCGCCCGGAACCTCCTCTACATGACCGGCCTCCGCGGCCGGAAGCCGCTCTTCGCGCGCTTCACCTATTTCGAGAAGGCCGAATACTGGGCCCTGGTGTGGGGTGTCATGGTGATGGCGGCCACCGGCGTCGTCATGACCTTCGACGACTATTTCATGGCGCTCTGGTCGAAGCTCGCCTGGGACGTGGCGCGCACCATCCACTTCTACGAGGCGGTGCTCGCCACCCTGAGCATCGTCGTCTGGCACTTCTATTTCGTCATCTTCAGCCCGACCGCCTACCCGATGAGCACCGTATGGATCACGGGGAAGATTTCCGAGGCGGAAATGGCCGAGCACTACCCGCTGGAACTCGAACGGCTGAAAGCGGCGAAGGAAGAAGCGCCCGGGGACGGGCGCCCGGGCCCGGATTAGGCGTTTCCGTCGAGGATCGCACGCACCTTCCGGACCAGGCCCTCCATGGAAAAGGGCTTCTGCAGAAAGGCGACCCCCTCGTCCAGGATCCCCCGGTGGACGATGGAATGATCCGTGTACCCGGAGACGTACAGGATGCGGATACCGGGGAACCGTTCCTTCATCCGGGATGCGAGTTCCTTCCCCCCCATCCGGGGCATCACCACGTCGGTGACCAGCATGTCGATCCTTCCCGCTCGGGCCGCGGCCCTCTCCAGGGCCTCGTCGCCGTCGGAGGCGGGGATCACGAAGTACCCCTTCCGCTCGAGGGTGCGGCAGGCCAGGTCCCGCAGCGGCGCCTCGTCCTCGACGACCAGGATGGTCTCGGAACCCGCGAGTCCCGACCCGGTGCGCACCTCCGGTTCCACCGCCTCCGCGGCGCCTTCGACCCGGGGGAGGTAGACCTTGAACGTCGTCCCCCCGCCCGTTTCGCTGTAGACCCAGATGAACCCGTTGCTCTGCTTGACGATGCCGTAGACGGTCGACAGGCCCAGGCCGGTTCCTTTCCCCTTTTCCTTGGTCGTGAAGAAGGGCTCGAAGATGCGGGCCTGGGTCGCCGCGTCCATGCCGGCGCCGCTGTCGCTGACGGCCAGCATCACGTACCCTCCCGGGGTGGCGGGGAAGTGACCGCGCACGTATTCCTCGTCGAACAGCGCCTCTCCCGTTTCGATGAGGAGTTTTCCCCCCTCGGGCATGGCGTCCCGGGCGTTGACGGCCAGGTTCATGATGATCTGCTGCAGCTGGCCGCGGTCGGCGCTGACGGGGGGCAGATCGGCGCGGGGCAGCAGCCGCAGCTCGATGTTTTCGCCGATCAGGCGTTCGAGGATCCGGCTGGTTTCCCGGAGCACGTCGTTGATATTCAGGATCTCGGGCTGCAGGATCTGCTTGCGGCTGAAGGCCAGGAGCTGGGAGGTGAGCGACGCCGCCTGGCGGGTGGCGCGCACGATCTCCTCGAGGTTGGCGCGCCCGGCCTCCCCCGGGGGCGCCTCCTCGAGCGCGAGCTCGGTGTATCCCCGGATGACCGAGAGGAGGTTGTTGAAATCGTGGGCGATGCCGCCGGCCAGCATCCCCACGGTCTCGATTTTCTGCATCTGCACGACGTTGGCTTCCAGCCTCTTCTGCTCGGAAATATCGATCCAGGTTCCGACCGCCTCGATCCAGTCCCCCTCCTCGGCGGGCTGGTAGCGCTGTTCGTCACGGATCCAGATCCAGGCGCCCCCCTTGTGCCGGAAGCGGTACTCGAGCAGCTTGCTCCTGCCGAACCACTCGGCCGCCCGCGCGCGCCCCTCGAGCACCCGCTCCTTGTCCTCGGGGTGGACGTTCGCGTACCACCACGCGGGATCCCCCGATTCGGCCATGGTCCACCCCGTGATCCGCTCCAGGTTCTCGCTGATCCACTCCTGCCGCACCCGCTCCCCCTCGATGCGGAGCACGTAGAGAACCGCCGGGCTCGCCCGGAGGAAGCGCTGCAGCCGCGAGCGCAGCTCCTCCTCCAGCTCCTTCCGGGCGGCGATGTCCTGCGCCATCCCGATCAGGCAGGGCTCGCCGCCGATGTCGATCCGCTCCACCGCGTAGAGCATCGGGACGGTCTCGCCCGACCGGCGCCGGATCCGGATCTCCATGGCCCGGACCTGCCCGTCCTCGCGCACCCGCCTCAGGACCTCCCCGCGTTCCACCGGATCCGCCCAGAGGTCCAGTTCGACCGACGTACGGCCGAGCGCCTCCTCCCGGGAGTACCCCGTGAGGCGCACGAAGCTGTCGTTGACGTCGATGAAACGACCGTCGCGGAGCCGGAGGATGGCGATGGCGATGGGGCTCTTGCGGAAGACCAGGGAGAAGCGGCGGTCGGTCTCGTAAAGGGCCGCGGTGTCCCGTTCGCGCGCCCGGAGCACCCGGTACAGAAGGAGCGCCAGCAGCACCCCCGTCACCAGGACGTAGGCCCACCCCTTCCAGATCGACCACTCGACCCTCCGCGCCGGGTCGGGCTCGATCCTCTCGAGCAGCCGGTCGGAGAGGAGGATCCACAGGCCGCCGAAAAGGAGGTAGGGGACGATGATGTGCGCCATCGCCTTACAATCGGATCTGGACATATGCATGCGAATCAGGCGTTCCCGCGTCCTCGGCAACAGAAAACCCACAGTTCTATGCGGCCAGGCAGCCCTCGTTGTCCGGCGTCGCCGCTCGGACTGCGGGCGAGTAGATCATCAAACCTTCGGGCATGTCAACCGATTTCGGGACGGCTGAAAATGCGGACGGTTTCTGGCATAATCCGGCCATGAGATCGACGGGTGGAAGGATACATCCCGCCCTTGCGGGCGCGTTGCTGGTGCTCCTGCTTTCGATCCATCCCCGGACGATACCCCTCTCGCCCGCGCCCCTGTCCAGGGCGCAGGCGGTGCTGGCCCTGGAGCGGAGCGCCCCGGAGGGGTACTGCGCCGCGGGCCGGACCACCGGAATCGAGCGGCCGGCGCGCGAGCCCCATCCCGTTTTCGCCCTTGGCGCGGCCGGCGCCCCGACCGCCCCCCCGTCGTCGGAATCCGCCTGCGTGCACGGCGGGGGAACGCGCGCGTGGACCGGGCCGCGAGCGGGCATTCCGCACGACCGCGCCCCTCCCGCGAAGGGATCGTCTTTCTGTCGCCCGCGGCCTTCGCGGGCCTGATCCCCACCCATACACGGAAACGGAGAACCATGAGCCAGGACAAGATCATTGTGCTCGTACTTGTGCTGCTGGCCGTCGGAGCGCTGATTTGGCTGCAGCGCTCCTCCGGGCGCAAATAGGAGCAACCCGGAAAACGGGGGCCGTCCCATACGATCCCCGTTTTCCGGGGACTCCGGCTCGGGTTCAGCAATGAACGCGGGGAGGGAACGGGTCCTGCGCCCTCCTTTCGAGCACGAACACGCGGCGGACGGCCTTCCCCCCGATCGTCCACTGCGGCTCCGCCCGGAGCACCCGGAAGCCGGCCGCACGCGCCATCGCGCGGATCTCCGCGACCGGGTAGGCCCGCTCCCGGACGGCGATGGTGCGCCGCTCGTACAGGCGCCCCCTGGGGACGAACCAGTGCTGCGTAAACAGGACGATGCGGCTTTTCGGGTCGTAGAAGTTCGATGCCATCAGGAAATTCCGGCCGACCCGGGAAACCTTGTCCCGCCCGTCGAGCCAGCGGAACCATGCGGCGGTGCTGAGGTCGAAGAGGAACAGCCCGCCGGGGCGCAGAACCCGGGCGACGCGGCGGAACGCCTCCTGCATCTCCCCCGGCTCGAGGATGTGGTTGAGCGCGTCGAAATGGCACGTGACCGCGTCCGCCCGCTCCCGGAGCCGGAGCCGGCGGACATCCTGCCGGTACCAGCGCACCCGGTCCGATTTCGCGCGGGCCACCCGGAGGAGGGCGGCCGAGCGGTCGACGCCGATGACGCGCCACCCCGCGCGCCGCGTCCAGGGGATCGTGGTGTTTCCGGTCCCGCACATCAGGTCGACCAGCGTCCGGATCTCGAGCTTCCGTTCCGAGGCGCATTGGAGCAGCAGCTCCCTCCAGTAGCGGTAGGCCTCGCGGACCTGGCGGTCGCGCGCCATCCCGTCATAGACGTCGGCCATGCCCGCGTAAGGGTCGCGTTTGCCTTCCATGGGGCGATCTCCTCTGCGCCCACTATAGCAGAAAACGCGCGGCGGGTCTCCCGGGTCCCGGCGGATGGGAAGGGGGCGATGAACCGGGCACTGCTCGCCGCGCTGACCGACGCGCGGCCTCAGGGCATCCGCGCGCACGCCCGGGACCTGGCCACGGCCTCCATGCCTTGGTGCCCGCCCCCGCTTCCATCAGTTCCTCCCGGCGCCCTGGTGAACAGGGCCGGGTGACATCGGAATCCTCCGCGGGTCCGTTCGGGCCCCATCATGGTTTTCGAAACGAAAACCGCCAAGGATGCGCCCCAGGCGCCGATAAGGGCAGCAGACGGGCGCCATGGTCCGGAGGCACCCGGTGTGCCGGCGCGCATCTCTTTCGGACGGCGGCCTATGGCGGGTCCATGCTTTTTGGGGCTGGAGCCAGTAATCCTCTTGCTTGAGGGGCGGTGCGATGCGGGAGAGGAAACGCAGGCTGGACAATCCCTATGAGGCCGTGGTGGACCACTGCCTGGACGCGATCTTCCTGACCCGGCCCGAAGGTCCGATCCTCTTCGCCAACCGGGCGGCCTGCGAGCTGTTCCAGATGACGAAAGAGGAACTCGTCCAGGGCGGCCGGAGCGCTATCATGGATGCCGGGGATCCGAGGCTGGGTCCGGCGCTCGCGCAGCGCCAACGCACCGGTCGGTATGTCGGGGAATTGCGGTGCAAAAAAGCCGACGGCACCGTTTTCCCCGCGCTGGTCTCTTCGGCGCTCTTTGATGGACCTGATGGACGCACCCGGAGCAGCATCATTATCCGCGACCTGACCGAACAGCGCCGCATGGTGGAGGCTCTGCGGGAGAGCGAGGAACGCTTTTTCAGGGCCTTCACGCACGCCCCCATCGGGATGGCCCTGGTTTCGCCCCGGGGCGAATGGCTCAAGGTCAACCGTTCCCTGTGCGACCTGCTCGGGTATTCGGAGGAGGAACTGCTTGAGCGGACCTTTCAGGATATCACCCACCCGGAGGACCTCGAGCCGGACACGACCCTGGTCGCCCGGATGCTGTCGGGGGAGATTTTTACCTACCAGATCGAAAAACGGTACATCCACAAGCAGGGGCATGCCATCTGGGCCCTCCTCGATGTTTCCCTGGTGCGGGACGAAGAGGACGGCCCCGCCTATTTCATCTCGCAGATCGTCGATATTTCGGCAGGGAAACGGTTTGAAGAGGCCCTGCGGAAGCAGGGGAACGAATACCGTGCCTTGGTCGAGGGGCTTCCCGACGTAGTGTTCCGGCTGGACGGCGCCGGCCGCTATTTGTTTGCGTCGGAAAACATTGCCGAGATCACGGGTCTTTCCGTTGACCGCTGCCTCGGGAAAACCCACCGCGAGCTGGGGCTTCCCGAGTCCGTGTGCCGGTTCTGGGACCGATCCCTCCCGCAGGTGATTCAGAGCGGCCTGCCCCTGGAGGACGAGATCCGGCTCCCGGGCGGGCAGGGGGAGGTTATCCTCAACTGCCGCCTGATACCGGAGCTGCATGAAGCGGGCAGGGTCGAATCGGTCCTGGTCATCGCGCGCGACGTGACCGCGCATCGCAGAATGGAGCAGGATTACCGCACCCTGTTCCATAAGATGCTCGACGGGTTCGCCCTCCATGAAATCGTCAAGGATGCAGACGGCCGCACGGTGGATTACCGGTTTCTTGCCGTCAACCCGGCGTTCGAAAGCCTGACCGGGCTCAAGGCGGAACGGGTCGTCGGCCGGACGGTGCTCGAGGTCCTGCCGCGGACCGAGCCGTACTGGATCGAAGCGTTCGGCCGGGTGGCCCGCAGCGGAGAACCCGTCACCTTCGATGCATATGCCGGAGAACTGGGCAGGCATTTCAAGGTTACGGCCTTTTCTCCCAATGCCGGACAGTTCGCCGCCATCTTCCAGGACACGACGCGCGAGAAGGTATCCGAGGAACAAAACCGGCGAAACATGGCCTGGCTGAAGGCGATGGTCGAAATCCTGCAATATCGGCCCCGGGACGTCCAGGATTTTCTGGATCACGCGCTGGACCAGGCCGTCTCCCTCAGCCGGAGCCGGTGCGGGTACGTCTATTTCTACGACGACGAACGGCGGGAGTTCACCTTCAACACCCGCTCCGGGGACCCGGCGCCGGGCTGTCCCCTGTCGGAGCCCCCGATCGTCTGCGCGCTGGACCACGGCGGCGCCTGGGGTGAAGCGGTACGGAGTGGGCGACCGGTCGCGGTCAACGGAATCCCGTCCGGGTATCAGCCTGAGATGGGGTGTTCCGGGGGTCCTCTCCCGTTGACGCGCTTGCTGGCGATCCCCGTGATATGCGGCGATAGGGCGGTGGCCGTGGTGGGCGTTGCCGACAAGGAATCGGACTACACCGAAACCGATCAGCTCGAACTGACCCTCCTGATGGACGCGGTCTGGAAGTCGGTCGAGAACATCCGATCGCGGGACGCCCTGAGCCGCCTGGAATGGCTGCTCACGACCCGGCCGGCCAACGGGGACGGCGGCGTTCATCAGCCGTCCTACGGAAGCCTCGCCGCGCTGAACGATCACGGCCTCATCCGGCGTTCGGTGGACGAGGACCTGTTGCGCGATATCGCTTCCGATTTTCTGGATCTTCTGGAAACATCCGCGGCTATCTACGAAAAAAACGGCGATTACGCCCTGGGCCTTTTCTCCTCGGGCTGGTGCCGCTTCATGGACGGGGCTTCGCGCACTCTCTGCGGTACCGACGACAACCGGGAGGCGCTTGCCTGCGGCAGGTGGCTGTGTCACGAGTCCTGCTGGACCCAGAACGCCAAAAAGGCCATGGAGACCGGAAAGCCCGTCGAAATCGCCTGCAACGGCGGAATCCGCATGTACGGGGTGCCGATACGGGCCGGGGGCGAGATCGTGGGCGCCATCAACTTCGGTTTCGGCGACCCGCCGCGGGACCCGGTCCGGCTCGGGGAACTGGCGGATCGGTACGGGGTGGATCGGGACGCCCTCAGGCTGGCGGCGGAGGCCTACGAAACCCGGCCCCCCTTCATCATCGAACTGGCCAAGAAGAGGCTGGCGGTTTCGGCCCGGCTGATCGGCGAAATCGTCGAGCGCAAGCAGGCGGAGGCCGAAAAGGAAAGGCTTCAGGGCCAGCTGCTCCAGGCCCAGAAGATGGAGTCCGTCGGCCGGCTGGCCGGAGGCGTCGCCCACGACTTCAACAACATGCTCAACGTGATTATGGGCCAGTCGGAACTGGCGCTGGACCAGGTCGGACCCGGGGATCCGGTTCGTGAAGCCCTGAAGGAGATCTTCGATGCGGGCCGCCGTTCCGCCGAGATCACCCGGCAGCTTCTGGCCTTCGCCCGGCGCCAGACCATCTCTCCCCGGATCATCGACCTGAACGAGACCGTTGCGGGCATGCTCAAGATGCTTCGGCGCCTCATCGGCGAGGACATCGACCTGTCGTGGGAACCGGGCGCGGGGCTCTGGCCGATGAACATGGATCCGGCCCAGATCCACCAGGTTCTGGCCAATCTCCTGGTCAACGCCCGGGATGCCATCGACGGGGTGGGAAGGATCACCATCCGGACGGGCAACATGGCCGCGGGGCAGCCCGACCGCCGGGGCCGGTCCGGTCCGGAGACCGGGGACCATGTGCTCCTGACGGTGAGCGACAACGGCTGCGGCATGAGCCGGGAGACCCTCGAGAATCTGTTCGAACCGTTTTTCACCACCAAGGATGTGGGTCGGGGGACCGGCCTGGGCCTGGCCACGGTCTACGGCATCGTTCGGCAGAACGGCGGCTCCATCGATGTGGAGAGCGAGCCCGGGCGGGGGTCCATTTTCAGGATCTGGCTCCCTCGACACGCCGGAAACCAGTGCGAATCCGAAGATCCGGCTCCGGCGGTGTTGCCCTCCGGCCGCGGGGAGACCATCCTGATGGTGGAGGATGAGTCGGCGCTGTTGAAGCTCGCCCGGAAAACCCTCGCCGGTCTGGGATACAGGGTGCTGGCGGCTGCCCATCCCGGGGCCGCGCTCGAGACGGCGGCGGAACAGGCTGGGGGTATAGACCTGCTGATCGTCGACGTGATCATGCCGGGGATGAACGGCCGGGAATTGGCCGAACGCCTGAAAGCCCGGCACCCGGGCATGGGGATTCTCTACATGTCCGGCTACACGGCCGACGTGATCGCCCCTCACGGCATCCTGGACCAGGGGATACACTTTCTCCAGAAACCTTTCAGCAGAGAAGACCTGGCAAGGAAGGTGCGCGAGGCCCTTCCCGAGGGGTGACCGGCGGGAACGCCGGAATCCCGGTGACGCAGCGGCAGAGCGGCCTCCTCTCTGCCCACTATGGCAGAAAACGCGCGGTGGGTCTCCCGGGCCGACAGTGGGGAAGGCGCCGACCGGGGTGAGTTTGCCTGGTATGCATGAAAGACGCATAATCATGCACATGAAACATATGGGGTCGGAATAGGCGCACCACCCTGAATATTGACGACGGGCTGGTGGAAAGGGCGTCGAGATTGACCGGGATCAAGGAAAAGACCGCCCTGGTCCGCCTCGGCCTCGAGGCCCTCATCGCCCGGGAAAGCGCGCGCCGGCTCGCCAGGATGGGGGGGACCCGGAAGCGGCTGGAGGAGATACCGAGAAGAAGAATGGGATGAGCGCCGAGGTTCTCTCCTTCATCGGGAGGCGGCGCCTCAGGAGCCAAACGCCCATTCTCCTGCACTCTGCCGAAATAGTTATACCCGGGTAATATTGACAAAGATATATTACCCGGGTACAATAGCCCATCTTTTTCCACCATGAGAGGAGAAACCGATGGTCGAGGGGACGGATGCGGCTGAGGCGGGACACCGGTTTATCGCTTTTGCAGGCACCAACTGCGTCGGCGCGGGAACCCTGCTCGAAGCGGCGCTGGGGGCGAAGCGCGCGCTCGACGAAGACGCCGACCGCCGGGTGCTCGTCCTCGACGCCGAAACCAGCGAACCGGTCGAACTCGACCTCCGGGGAACGCCCGAGGAGATCGCGGCCCGGATCCCGGCCGGACCGGCCGAGGCACCCCCCCGTTCTCCTTCGCCCGGGCGGCCGAGACTCGGGGTGGTCGCCCGGGAGGTGACCCTGCTGCCGCGGCACTGGGAATGGCTCAACCGTCAGCCGGGCGGGGCCTCGGTGACGCTGCGCAAAGTGGTCGAGGAGGCGCGCCGCTCGACGGCGGGCGGAGAGCGGCGGCGGCTCGCGCAGGAAGCGTGCTACCGCTTCATGACCGACATGGCGGGGGACGAGCCGGGGTACGAAGAGGCCCTGCGGGCGCTCTACGCCTCCGACCGGGCGCGCTTCGACGCGCTGACCGAAGCGTGGCCGGAGGACATCCGCGCCCACGCCCGGGCCCTGGCCGCGGCCTCCAGGCGTTAGCGGACGGGAATATCAGGGCGTGCCGAGGCCGCGTGGTCCGGGTTCAGCAGCCTCGCTTTCGGTGCAGCCGTGAAGCAGGCGGCGCCGGGGGGAATGCGTCGGAACATGCCGGAGCGGGTTTCTGCCTGGTGTGCCCTTTTCAATCTCGCGGGGGAGCGATGGGATGCAGGGTGAGCTGAAAGGCCCCACTCCCGCCCATCCGCGTGCAAACCGCGCTATCCGTCCCGATCGCCTGGATGCTTCCTCCCTCTACCGTTCCAATCCTGGTGCCATCGACCTTCGTCAGGATCTTGGCCGTCCCTGCCCTCCTGTCGGCCCATTCCAGTGCGACGTCCCCAGCATACTCATGGATGCCCATCACGAACTGGTCGGAGGAGGAAGCCGGCTCGATGCGCTCGGCAGATCCCTTCCTGTCGACATGGTACACGGCCCGGGCGTTCTGCCATGGAGGCGTCCGCCCATCCACCCGCAGCTCAAAAAACCAGACTTCCCCATCGGGCAACACTACGAAACTCCTGGCACGTCCCATGGCGTTCAGCAGCAGCCCATCGGCGGCCGTGCCCATGACGGGCATCAGCGATTGCACATGTTCGCCTTTGGGAGAGAACTTATGCACAAGGTATACAGAAGAGGGGAGATCCTGTTTCCGGGCCATCGAACTGTTGACGTCCGCTTCAAATCCCAATACAAAAAAGTTTCCGTCCCGGTCCCTGCTCATTTGCAGTGCATGAAGCGGCTTGCCCAGCGGTACTACGGTCGATGCCCCTCCCGTTTTGTCGATCCGAACGATACACGACTGCTGATGGGGAAGCTCCCGGCAGGAGGTGAGACAATACACGTCACCTTTCGCATCCACCGAAAAATCCCGGGGTCCGGCCCCCTGCAGATTCAGGCGGTTGCCTGGATCCATCGGCAACCTCCGCAGAAGGCGTCCCTCCGCCGAGTAGATCCTGATCGAGGCTTCACCCTTGGCCAGGATATAAAGAAGGCCATCATTGGAAAATGCGGCCTTCTGAATGCCTCCTGGCATATCCATACCAGGCGCGGCCTGCGAAATGGTACTGCCTGCCGCGAGAAAACCACTCGCCGCCAGGCAGGCAACGATGAATTTCCTTTTAAGGCGCAGCACCCTATCCATCGCATTCCCTCCGGTGATAAAATTTCACTTACACTATCCCAAGCCACAAACACGCGGACACCTCAAGCCGACCCGTGACTTGATTGAACTTAAACGAGTCTGAAGGACGCAGCCTGTGTCCTTTGGCTCATACTCAAAAAGGTCCACCTCCGGTGGTGGTTTGAACTCCTTGCAGGTTCAAACAGCCGTTATTGGCATAGCAGTATCTGTATTCCATTCCGACCGGGGAACACCAATGGCAGTTATATGGCTGACAATCATCGTAAAGCGTATAACCCCAATCCTGACAACCTGCACAGTACATCTCTCCCCAATCTTGAAATCTCATGTGGTTATAGAAATATTGGGAAGGTGTTTTTTCCGGGAAAATCAGGAATATCGCAAGAATCAATGGGGCAACCGGAAAAAGCTTATTTTTACGCATCATTCCTACCTCCCCTCTCGGAAACGTGCAGCAATGGACACAGGTAGCCGGTACGCCGTCTATCCCTCTCACACCACAGTGCGTAAGAGTCCTCGCATGGGGTTTCGACGGGTCGCCGCTGGCCAAGGATACCCGGAATAACCCCATCCTGTCCAGGCAACCGTTGTGAAACGGACTGCATATGGCTTTTCAACGACTGAGTCTCCACGGGAGTAGAACTCCCGGCGGCGGTAGTTGCGCGTGCCGCGTTCACGCCGTGTTTATGCCGCTCCTGGTAGCGCAGCTGCCGCGCCTTCATTGTTCCTATACGAGACATCGAAGCTTTCGGCGCTATGGTCCGCCTCAATCCGTCACGGCAGAATTGATGCGCCTGAACTTCGGCCCCATGTCCTGTCAAGCGCATGCTTCTCGCTGCTTACCTTGCTATTGGGCTTCTACATGAGGAAGAACGTTGTGGAATCTATCACACGCTCTGCTATGGTTTCGGGGCGCTAGTTACTGCTTATGGTATGAAAACATTTTGGTCGTGTCAATAAAAAGAGTTACTTTTCGCTTGATATTTAAAAATCTCTTAGCTTGATGAGTACGGTTGTCGGGATTTCTGCCAATGAAGCCCGGCTGTCCGGTTCAAATTTCTTTTTCTTGCCTGTGGCAGCAGGGGGTGGGCCGGAGGAGGATTTCGGAAAAGGGGAGGCGGGTCTTCCGAGGTTCAGTCGTCCCAATTTCCTCGCCAGCCCATGACTGTCCGGACAGCGCCGATGTCGGCGATCCTGCCGGGTACGCAGAAACCCGGCCGTCGGATTGTGAACACTCTTCGCTTCTGCAATCCATCGGGGATCGCGAGGGACCCCCGCGCCTTGCCGACTACCAGATCCCTGCTGGAGTTCAGTCCCCGATGACGTCGCAGGATGAGGTATACGGCGCCATTATGCCCCATGGCCTTGATTGATTGGGGTATGTTGTTGCAGCGGCAAGGCGTTAGGAAGTGGTACGCCTGACAGGGTTCGAACCTGTGACCTTCGGCTCCGGAGGCCGACGCTCTATCCAGCTGAGCTACAGGCGCATACGCCGCAATAGTAAGCGATCCGGCGGGAAAATCCAATCCATAATTTGCGCCGGGGCGGGAAGGGGTGTTTTTCCGGCCTCGCGGGCCGGTCTTTTTGGCCGTGACACCCTCGCCGCGGCGGGGGATAATGGAGTAAGGAACAGGCCGCCGGGGGGCATCATGAATTTTTCCAAGCCGCAGAACGCGAAAAGGATACGTCTGCTCCTGGCCGAGGACCACACCGTCCTGCGCCAGGGGCTGGCCGGGCTGCTGGGGCAGGAGCCCGACATGGAGGTGGTCGGGGAGGCCGACGACGGGGAAATGGCGGTGCGCCTCGCCTCGAGGGTGCACCCGGACGTGGTGCTGATGGACATGGGGCTGCCGAA
>JAAYCX010000087.1 GCA_012729555.1 Acidobacteriota bacterium | reverse complement strand
GATTCCTACCGAATGGTGGCTTTTGAGGGGATTCGATTTCAAATCGTTTAATCGCGTCATGGGACCCTAATTGCGTAAATTCAATGGCTTATACACGATGATGCCTGTAACGTTGGGACAGTAGTGATAAACAGATAAGTTTTGGCCGTCCCGTCATGTCTGCCCGCTGCAACGGAGCTTCAACAACTTGAACTCGTCGGTTCAATATTTTGAATGAACGGCGGGGGAGGTTCAAGCCGAAAATAGGGGGATCAGTTGAAACGGTAGTTGAGGCCGTAGCGGAGGGAGCGGGGGTTGCGGTTCAGGACCAGTTCCCCCTGATCGCTGGGGAGCACCTGGATCCCCTGGTTGAGGACGTTGCGGAAGTCGAGCAGGATTTCCCACCGGCCGGAGGAGCCGGGCAGGCGGGGGACCGGCTGCCGGATTTCGAAATTGACCGACCGGGTGCCGATATCCATGCGGTCGGAAAACCAGTCGAGGGCCGTCAGCGGGCTGCCGGAGTCCCAGCGCACCGTCGTCATCAGCCCGGTAAGGGTGACCGGGAGGGTGACGTCGACCCTCCCGGTGAGGGAATGCTCGAACCGCTGGCGGAGAAAGGCGGCCGGGTCTTGTTTCAGGAAAGCGACGGAGCCGGGCGCTCCCCCTTCGGCCACGCTCCGGGCCTCGCCGTAGATGTAGGCGACCGAGCCGCGGAGGGATTCCAGGACCTTGTGGTCGAGAGTCACCCGCACCCCGCGTTGGCTGGAGTGGTCGTCGTTCATTTCGATCAGGTGTTTCCGGGCGGCCGCCCCCGGAACGATTTCGGTGACCATCAGGGGGATTCCGGGGCCCCGCACGTAGTCGCTGTAGAGGGCTATCTCGACGGCCGTATCCGCCGCCACCGCCTTCCGCGCGGCGAATTCCGAATGCCGGACCTGGCTCATGCTCACCCGGTCCCCCACCATCGTGATCAGGGTCGGTTCGGAGAGATCGATCGTCTCCCCCTCCGGAAGGACGAGGGTGTTGGTGGCGCTCGGGCGCCGGGAGGCCAGGGAGGTGCGCAGACTCCACCCCTCGGCCGGCGTCAGCACGATCTCGATGGAGGGGTGCAGGAAGTGCGTGTCCTCTCCGTAATAGAGCCGGGTGTAGTCGACGCCGTATTTGACCGCGACCAGGTCCAGGAATTTCGTGGACCCCTCGACGCTGACGTCGAACGTTTCCAGGCCCGACGGGGCGGGGACGTCGCTGCAGGAGATCGATCCGGAACTCGGGTAAGGGCCCGCGATGCGCCCGTAGCCGACCGAGGCGCGGTAATCGTGGCCGCCGTCGGGCCGGTACTGGTAGGTGTTGCGCATGCGCCAGAAGGACCCGTCCCCGACGTCCATCTGGCCGGAAAGGATGATGCGGCTGCGGGAGCCGAGCGGTTCCGTGAGGGCGAAATTGGAGGAGACCCCGCTCTGGCTGGTGTGCGGGCGCAGCAGGAAGCCCCGGGTACCGGCGGGGGCGCCGGAGGCGATGCTCATGGCCCCGCTCCGGGTGAACGATTCCGCGCCGGCCGCGGCGATCTCCGGACGCGTGCCGGAGGCGCTGCGGAAGATGAGCCGGCCTTCGGAGGTGCCGCGCAGCACCGTTCCGGGGTTCCAGTTGCGGGCGTCGTCCTCGCGCGAGATCGCGTGGACCCATTCCCTGAGCGCGATGTCGAGCGCGATGGAGCGGTCTTCGTCGACGGCGAACCGGGTCGTGGCGACCGGCTCGTATCCCTGGCGGGAGACCTGGAGATGATAGATGCCGGGGGCCAGGAGGGCCGATTTGAAAAATCCCCGGCTGTCGCTCCGGATCAGGGTGAAGAACTCTCCTTCTTCGACTTCGCGGACGATCCGTACGACGGCGTCGCGGAGGGGATGGCCCCCGAGGCTGGTGACGCTGCCCGTGATCCGCCCCTTGTCCCCGGCGGCTGCCGCCAGGGCGGGTGCGCATACCAGAATCCCCAGAAGCAGAAGCGTGTGAGAGAGAGACTTCATGGCCAGGAGCCCCCTTCACCGGAAACCATCGATGACGGACCGGTATACGGTGAGGCTATCACAGATTCCGGTGGAGTGTCAATTCGGCCCCCTTTCGGGGACTTTGCCGGTTCAGGGAGCCCGCCCGGCTTGGGGTGGGGACGGCGGGGCGAGGTCGGCCGAGAGGACCGAGGCCTCTACCCGGACGGCCGATGCCGGGACCGGGGCCAGCTCGATGCCGGAGATTACGAGCACGTCCCCCGGGGGGAGGGAGCGCTCCTGGGTGCAGGTCTCCCTGGCCAGGGTGTCCCCCCGGGCATCGAGATAGACGAACTCGAGCCGGAACCCCTGGTAGGGGAGCGTTCCGTGGTTGCGGATTTCCACATCGTGGCTGGCGGCCGCCGCGCCGCCGGGCGCCGCTTTCAACGCGAAGTCGGAGCGCACGACCTCGAGGTCGCCCGGCGCGAAAACCCTTACGGGGGAGGGGGGGGATTCGCGCGTCAGCTCCGCCATCCCGTCCGTCCGCTCCTTTTCCCGCTGGCACCCCCGGAAAACCAGGCCGGCCAGCACCGCCACCAGAATCAGCGTGATTGCGAAAAACAGGGTTCTTCGGATCATCGTCCCACCGCTCCTTCGGATCGGTACAGTGTACCACCGGGGGCGCCGGGGGGCTGAGTGCAAACTGCCCCGGGCGGCGCCGCCCCTGTTTTCCCCTTGGCGGCGCCGGGAGGCTCCAGTATAGTGAAAGACCGGTATTTGTGCGGCGTCAAGGATATTGCAGGGGGAGGATATGGCGATTTTTCTGAGGGAATCGGACATCAACGGGCTGGCATCGATGGACACGGCCATCGATGCGGTCGAGCGCGCATTCAGGCTTCAGGGGGAGGAAAAGGCCCACATCGCCCCCCGCCGCCGCTGCCGCATGGAGAAGGGGATGCTCCACCTGATGAGCGCCTCCCTCCCCCCGCTGGGCTACGCCGGCCTGAAGAGCTACACCAGCGTCTCCGGGGCCAACCGGTTCGTGGTGCTGCTCTACGAAGGGGACGGCCGACTGGCCGCCGTGATGGAGGCCGACCGGCTGGGACAGTTGCGGACCGGGGCCGCCTCGGCGGTGGCCACCCGCTTCATGGCGCGGGAGGACGCCTCCAGGCTGGGAGTTTTCGGGGCCGGGGGGCAGGCCCGGGCCCAGATCGAGGCGATCTGCGCCGTCCGTCCCATCACCGAGGTCACGGTCTATTCCCGGACAGCGGACAGGCTGAAGGAGTTCTGCCGGGAGACGGCGGAGGCCACGGGGATCGGGGTCGTCCCGGCCGGAAGCCCGGAGGCCGCGGTGCGGGGGCAGGACATCGTGGTCACGGCCACCACCTCCGCCGAACCGGTTTTCAAGGGGGAATGGCTGGCCGCGGGGACCCACATCAACGCCGTGGGATCGAATTTCCTGACGCGGCGCGAGATCGACGGGGAGACGGTCCGCCGGAGCGCGTGCGTGATCGTGGACTCCCTCGAACAGGCCAGGATGGAGTGCGGGGATCTGGCCCTTGCCGCCCGGGAGGAGGCGTTCTACTGGGAGGACGCGCGCGAACTGGGCCTGGTGGTCGTGGGGGAATTCCCGGGCCGGGAGGACGCGGCCGAAATCACCCTGTTCGAATCGCAGGGGGTCGCCCTGGAGGATGTCGCGCTGGCGGCCGAAATCTACAAGCGTGCGCTCGAGGCGGGAACCGGCGAGAAGCTCCCTTTCTAGCGGCGCCGCAGGGGGTTTTCATGCAGGAGGTGTCGTTCGAGATCGTTTCGTCGGCCCCCGTGGAAGAGGTCGTGGAGCTCTACCGGTCGGCCGGCTGGTGGGAGGAGAGCCCCGAGGCGCGCGCCATCATCCCTTCCATGATTCGCGGAAGCCTCTGTTTCATGGTCGCGCGGCTGCCCGGGGGCCGGACGATCGGGATGGCGCGCGTGATCTCCGACGGGGTGAGCGACGCCTACATCCAGGACGTGGTGGTGCTCCCGTCCCACCGGGGCCGGGGGATCGGCGGGGAACTGGTGCGGCGGCTCACCCGGTTCTGCCTGGAGAGGAAGATCCCGTGGATCGGGCTGGTCGCCGAGCCGGGCACCCAGGGACTGTACGAACGGCTGGGCTACGGTCCCCTGGCCGGGTATCAGCCGATGCTCCACGGCAAGCGCCCATGACCGCCTACCTTTTCCTCGATTTCGAGTTCACCCCGCTGCGGTTGGGGGCCCGGGGGTTCCTGACCCCTGCGCTGAGGCGATATGCGCACCCCCTGGCAGGGTATACGTTCGCGGTCCTCGCGGCCTGGAACCCCTTTTACCACTACGGCTGGGCCATCTGCGGCCACGCGGGCCTCATGATTTCGTGCTTCATCGAAAGGACGGGGCAACACCACCTGCTGCAACCGCTGGGGCGGTTGAGGTCCGCGGGCCGCCGGAAGATTCTGCAGGGCGCCGCCGCGCTCGACTACCCGCTGAAAATCATCGGCGTCTCCGAGCGGTTCCTCGCGGAGAACCCCGACCTGGTCCAGGAATTCCAGGTCCGGGAGGACCGGACGGCGTCCAACTACCTCTATGCCGCCGACTCCCTGGCGGAGCTCAAGGGGCGCAAGTACGCCAAGAAGCGCAACCTGATCTCCCAGGCGAACGGACTGTACGAATGGACCGCGTCCCCCCTGACGGCGGAGCGGACCGGCTCCTGTTTTGCGGTGCTGGAGGCGATCGCCGGGGAGGAGAGCCCCCAGGTGGAGGGGATGCTGGCCCTGGAAATGAGCGCGCTGGAAAGCACGCTGAAGCATTTCAAGGCCTGGGAGCAGCAGGGGGTGCTCGTCGAGGCGGAAGGCCGGCCGGTGGCGTTTTCCATCTTTGAAGCCATCGGCCCCCGGACGGCGGCGATCCATTTCGAGCGCGCGCTGCGCAGCTACAAGGGGCTCTACCAGATCATCAACCAGGAGACGGCCAGAACCATCGCGGCGCAGGGGTACGCGTTCATCAACCGCGAGGAGGATCTCGGGGATCCCGGTCTCCGGGCGGCCAAGAAGTCGTACCATCCGGTCGAAATCGTCCCCGCTTATGAACTGACCTTCAAGCGGTAGGCGCCGCGGCCGGGCGCCCCGTCGGGGCAATCTGGAGGTTTACATGCGGCCCATTTTGATCTATAGTTTCACTTTTTCAATCGAGGTTGAGTTATGAACAAAAGGGATCTCAAGAAATTCAGGGCCGCCCTCGAACAGAAGCGGGATTCCATCGTCAACGCCCCGGGCAAGAAGCCTCATTGGGAAAATATGGAGGACACGCGCCACGGCGACTTCGTGGACCAGGCGAGCGACGACAACGAAGTTCATGTCAATCTCCGGTTGCTGCAGATCGACGCCAAGCTGCTGCGCGCGATCGAGGCGGCGATAGAGAGAATCGACAACGGCACCTACGGCATCTGTTCCGTCTGCGAAGAGGAAATCAGCCTGGCCCGGCTCAAGGCGGTTCCCTGGACCTCCGTCTGCATCGCGTGCAAAGAGAAGAAGACCGCCTGACCCCGAAGTAAAACGTCCTGACCCTGCGCCGCCCGCGGGAGGATCCCGATGACACCGATATATACCCGCACGGGGGACGACGGGACCACGAGCCTCGCCGGCGGCCGGCGCGTCCCCAAGGACGATCCCCGCATTGAAGCCAACGGAACCCTCGACGAGCTGAACGCGCTCCTGGGCGTGGCCCTGGCGCAGGCGCTGCCGGAGGGGGTGGGCGAAATCCTGCGCCGCGTCCAGGGCCACCTCTTCCTGCTGGGCGCGGAAGCGGCCGCACCGGACGGGGGGGAGGGGCGGAGGATCGGGCCTGCCGAAATCTCCGGCCTGGAGGCGGAGATCGACTCCCTGGACGCCCTCCTGCCGCCGCTCCGGAATTTCATCCTGCCGGGCGGGACGCCGGGGGGAAGCCTGCTCCATCTGGCGCGCGCGGTCGCCCGCAGGGCGGAACGGCAGTGCCTGGCGCTCGGCCGCTCGGGCGCCGTCGGCCCCGCCTCCCTCCGCTACCTGAACCGGCTCTCCGACCTGCTTTTCGTGCTCGCGCGCAGCGTCAACCTGCGCCAGTCCGCGCCCGAAACCGGTCCGGGCGTCCCCCCTCAGGGGGAATAGGATGCAGATCGAGACCCTCAAGGTCTTCTGCGACCTGGTCGAAAGCCGGAGCTTCTCCCGCGCCGCCGTCCGTAACGACATCTCCCAGTCGGCCGTCAGCCAGCAGATCAAGAACCTCGAGGCACGGTTCGGGACGCAGCTCCTCTGCCGGGACGGAAAGACCGTCTCCCCCACCCCCTCGGGAAGGATCTTCTACGAGCGCTCCAGGCAGATCCTCGACGGCTTCCAGCAGATGCAGCTGGAACTGAAGGCGATCGGGCAGGACATGGCCGGGAGCGTGCGGGTGGCGACGATCTACAGCGTCGGCCTGTACGAAATCTCCGTCGTGGTGAAGACTTTCCTGAAACTCTATCCCAAGGTCAGGCTCCACGTCGAATACAGCAAGGGGACCCGGGTCTACGAAGACTGCCTCGCCGGCGCCATCGACCTGGGGATCGTGACCTACCCGGAGCCGCGCGAGGGCCTGCGCGTCATCCCGCTCCCCGCCGACAAGCTGGTGCTCATCTGCGCCCCGGAACACCCGCTGGCCCGGAGGCCCCACGTCGACATCCGCAAGCTCGGCGGGCAGAACTATATCGCGTTTGAAAAGGGGCTGGCGAGCCAGCGGGCGCTGGACCAGATCTTCCGGGAGAACGGAATCGACGTGCGCGTGGTCATGGAATTCGACAACATCGAAACCATCAAGCGCAGCGTGGAGATCGGCGCCGGGGTCTCGATCGTGCCGCTGCTCAGCGTCCAGAAGGAGGTCCAGAGCGGCTCCCTCGTCCAGGTCCCGTTCACGGAAAAGAACTTTTACCGCCCCCTGGGCGTCATCGTCCGCTCGCGGCGGCCGATCACCCCGGCCGCCCGCAAATTCATCGAACTGATGCGGCACCCCCACAAGGGGGGCCCGGGACGGGAGAACGGATGATGGGCGATGCGGGGGGCTCGGTGCGGCTGTATCTCGTGCGCCACGGCGAAACGGCCCAGAACGTCGAAATGCGCTATCTCGGGCTGGGGGACGAGCCGCTGAACGAGCGCGGCCGGAACCAGGCGCGCCTCCTCGGGGAAGCGTTCGAGCGCATCCCCCTCCGGCGGGTCGTCTCGAGCCCGATGCGAAGGGCCGGGGACACGGCCGCCGCCATCGGAGCGGGGACCGGGGTGGAAGTCCGCAGCGACCCCCGCCTGGCGGAGGGCTCGTTCGGATCCTGGGAAGGGCTGACGCGCGGGGAGGTCCGCGACCTGGGGCCGGAGGACGCGGCGCTGCTCGAGCGCTGGGAAGCGGACGCCTCCGCCGCCCCCCCCGGAGGGGAATCGATCCTGGGGGTGCAGCGGCGCGTCGTCGGGCTCGCCGACGAGCTGGCGGGCGAGTTCCCGGGCGGGGCGGTCGCCCTGGTCAGCCACGTCGGGCCGATCAAGGCGCTGGTGGCCGCGGTCCTGGGGGTCCCGCTGCCGGTTTCGCGCCGGCTGTTTCTCGATCCGGGGACCATCACCGTGCTGGAGTGGGGGCCGCGGCCGCTGCTGCGGCTGTTCAACTCCCACGCGCATCTCGGCTGGACCTCCGCGCGCTGGATGCGCTAGGGAATTCCTGCCTCTTCTCCCCGGACCCCGGGCCGGGGGGTCCCCCCGGCCGCGTATTCCCGCACGTCCCGGGTGATCTGCATGGAGCAGAAGCGCGGGCCGCACATGCTGCAGAAATGAGCCGCCTTGGACGAATCCTGGGGAAGGGTCTCGTCGTGGAACTCCCGCGCGGTCTCCGGGTCGAACGAGAGGTTGAACTGGTCCTCCCAGCGGAATTCGAAGCGCGCCTTCGACAGGGCGTCGTCGAGAGCGCGCGCCCCCGGGCGGCCGCGGGCGACGTCGGCGGCGTGGGCCGCGATCTTGTGGGCGATGACGCCGTCCTTGACGTCCTTTTTGTTCGGCAGTCCGAGATGCTCCTTGGGGGTGACGTAGCACAGCATGGCGGCGCCGAACCAGCCGATCATGGCGGCGCCGATGGCGCTGGTGATGTGGTCGTAGCCGGGGGCGGCGTCGGTGACCAGCGGGCCGAGGGTGTAAAAGGGGGCGCCGTGGCAGACGGAGTCCTCGCGCTCCGCGTTTTCCCTGATCCGGTCGAGCGGGACGTGGCCCGGGCCCTCGACCATCACCTGGCACTCCCGCTCCCAGGCCCTCCGGGTCAGTTCGCCCAGGGTGTCCAGTTCGGCGAACTGCGCCCGGTCGTTCGCGTCGGCCAGCGACCCGGGGCGCAGCCCGTCCCCGAGGGAGAAGGTGACGTCGTACGCCCTCATGATGTCGCAGATGTCGTCGAAACGGGTGTAGAGGAAATTCTCCTCGTTGTGCGCGAGGCACCACTTGGCCAGGATCGACCCGCCGCGGCTGACGATGCCCGTCAGCCGCCCCGCGGCGAGGGGAATGTGGCGCAGCAGGACGCCCGCGTGGATGGTGAAGTAATCCACCCCCTGCTCCGCCTGCTCCACGAGGGTGTCCCGGAAGATGTCCCAGGTGAGCTCTTCGGCGGCCCCCCCCACCTTTTCCAGCGCCTGGTAGACGGGGACGGTGCCGATCGGCACGGGCGAATTCCGGACGATCCACTCCCGGGTCTCGTGGATGTTTTCGCCGGTGGAGAGATCCATGACCGTGTCGGCCCCCCAGCGGATGGCCCACGTCATCTTTTCGACTTCCTCCGCGATGGAGGAACCGACGGCCGAGTTGCCGATGTTGGCGTTGATCTTGACCAGGAAGTTGCGGCCGATGACGGCCGGTTCGAGCTCGGGGTGATTGATGTTGGCCGGGATGACGGCGCGGCCCGCGGCGACCTCCGCCCGCACGAATTCGGGCCCGGCCCCTTCCCGCACCGCGACGAACTCCATTTCGGGCGTCACCTCCCCCCGCCGGGCGTAGTGCATCTGGGTCACCGCGGAGCGTCCCCGCAGGACCTGGCGGCGCGCGGGGAAGGCGATGCCGGGGGCGCCGCCCGCCCGGGGGAGCCCCGGTCCGGAGATGTCGCAGCCCGCGCGGCCGCGGATCCATTCGGCGCGCAGGGCGGGGAGCCCCCGCTCGAGATCGATGGCGGCTGCGGGGTCGGTGTAGGGGCCGGAGGTGTCGTAGAGCCGGACCGGCGGGTTCTCCTCGAGCGCGCCCCCGGGGCATCGGGTCGGTTCGAGCAGGACCTCGCGCATCGGCACCCGGATCCCCCGGTTCCCCTCGACATGGATTTTTCGCGCCCGGGCGGATGGTTTGCCGGGGGGCGTCGGGACGCCTTCGCCAGGGTCCCCGTTTCGACGCGTCATGGCGGCCTCCTCGATCATCGACGGTCTCAGGATTCCTCGACGCGGATCATGCGCGTGGGGGCGACGATGACGGGGAGGGAGTCGATCTCCGCGAGCGCCTTCCGCATGTTCCCCTCCCGCGCCTCGTGCGTCATCATCACGACCGGTACGGCCTTGGCCTTCTGGTGTACCTTCTGGATGACGTTGGCGATGCTGATGTCGTGCCTGCCGAGGATGCCCGCGACCTGGGCGAGGACGCCCGGCCGGTCGAGGGCGGACACGTTGAGATAGTAGGAGGAGGCAACCTCCTCGATCGGCTTCAGCGCGAGCGGCGTGCGCCCCAGGACCGGGAGGTCCTGGGGGACGGCGGCCTGGCCGGCCGCCAGCCGGCGGGCGATCTCCACGATGTCGGCCCAGACGGAGGACGCGGTGGGGAACTGCCCGGCCCCCCGGCCGTAGAACATCAGGTCGTTGACGACGTCGCCGCTGAGGAAGACGGCGTTGAATACCCCGGAGACCGCCGACATCGGGGAGGACTCGGGGATCATGGTGGGGTGCACGCGCAGCTCGAGCCGGCCGTCGGACGATTTCGCGATGGCCAGCAGCTTGATGCGGAACCCCATTTCGTGCGCGAGGGCGATGTCCTCCGGCGTGACCCGGGTGATCCCCTCCACGTAGATCTCCCCGAGCCCCACGGAGGTGCGGAAGGCCAGCGTCGCCAGGATCTGCAGCTTGTGGGCCGAATCGATCCCCTCGACGTCGAAGGTGGGGTCGGCCTCGGCGTACCCCTCGGCCTGGGCCTCGGCCAGGACGCGGCCGAACTCCAGGCCCTCGTCCGTCATTTTGCTCAGGATGTAGTTGGAGGTGCCGTTGACGATGCCGTACAGGGAGGTGATCCGGTTGGCGGCCAGCCCCTCCTTCACCGAGCGGATCAGGGGGATCCCCCCGGCCACCGCGGCCTCGAAAGCCAGCATGCACCCCCGGCGGCGGGCCTCGGCGAAGAGCTCCTCGCCGTGGGTGGCCAGCAGCGCCTTGTTGGCCGTCACGACGTGCTTCCCGTTGGCCAGCGCCCGGAGGATGAAGGCGCGCGCCGGTTCGAGCCCCCCGATCAGTTCGACCACGATGTCGATCGAGGGGTCGTCGAGGATCCTGGAGACGTCCCGGCCGAGGGGGAGCCCTTCCAGGTCGAGCCCGTCGCGGGGGGTGGTGATGTCCTGATCGACCACGGCGCCCAGGACGACGGGAGCGCCGACCTTCTCCTCCAGTTCCTCCCGGTGCGTCCGGCAGACCTTGGCCACCCCCGCCCCGACGGTTCCCAGCCCCAGCAGCCCCACCCTGATCGGTTTCATAGTCACCTCTGCAAAACCCCGATTATAGCATGGGGACAGTCACCAGTGTCCCCCTCCATCATTTCCTGTATAATCAGAGGGGGACACTGGTGACTGTCCCCTTTTTGATTATGGCCAACGATACGGGAGTCAACGATCGCGAATTCATCGCCCGGCTCCGGCGCGAGCGGGACCTGCGGATGCAGGGGTACCGCGAGCAGGCGCTCCGGCTGTACCCGCCCGTGTGCGGGCGCTGCGGGCGGGAATTCGAGGGGAAGCGGCTGCGCGAGCTCACGGTGCACCACCGGGACCACGATCACGACAACAACCCCCCCGACGGCAGCAACTGGGAGTTGCTGTGCGTCTGGTGCCACGAGAACGAACACGCGCGCCACTCCGTGGCCGACTGGTCGGAGGGGCCGGCCCCCACGGGCGCCCAGGCGACCGTCTCCACCTACAACCCCTTCGCCGGCCTCGACCGGATGCTCAAGAGAAAGTGATCCGCGGCGGGGACACCCTTCACCGATGAGACACGTCATAGCCCACCTGGCGGAGCACCTTCGCGGGGAGAGACCCCCGGGGGAGGAGTTCGCCAGGGTCATGACCGATCCGCGCGCCTTCGAGCGCGCCGTCCGCACCCGCAGGCTGGAGAGCCTCATCCCCGAACTCGCCGCCTTCGAGGAGAACCTGCCCGAAAAGGACCCGAACATCTATCGTCCCATGCCCCTGATGGAGCATACGTTCGAAGCCGTCCGGCACGCGTTCGGGTGGATCCATAGTTTCGGCGCGGAGGAGTACCGGGACCCGGAGGCGCGGCGGGGCTCCACGCTCTGGATCAACACGGCGCTGCTCTTTCACGACCTGGGGGAGGTGGCCATCATCAGGGGGATGCACCTCCGGCTCTGGTACGGGCTGGCGGCCGAGTGGAGCAGGAACCGGGAGCGCAACGCCTCCATCCTGAAGGAAACCTACCCCTTTTTCGGGCTGGATACGCGGGAGGCGAGAAACTATCTCGGACACCTGATCCATCCCGAAATTTCGGCGCTGCTCGCGAAGGATTTTCTCGCCCGCCTGGGGTGGGGGCCCCGCGATATCGCCATCGTGCAGTTCCTGGTCCGGAACCAGTCGGTCCTGATCGAAAAGGCGACGTACGGCCGCGTCAAGGACGGCCGGACGCTGCACGAGGATTTCTACGCCGATATCGAATCGGTCGAGCTGGGGACCGGCATCCGCAAGGAGGACCTGCTCAAGATGCTCCAGGTCCTCCAGATCGCGGACGCCAACGCCGTCCGGCCGGACATGGCGCGCATTCCGCGGGAGACGCTGATGCGGGTCTGGATGGCCTACGACTACATGAACCTGGTCCTGGCGGTGCGCAGTTCCCCCTCCCGCTACCGGGATTTCATGCGCTACCGGGAGATCTTCGGCCGGATCCGCCGGGGAAAACCGTTCGGCACCCCTTTCGGGGAGCTCTTCGACCTGCTCGTCGGCTGGATCGAGGCGGAGGGGGGGCGCCTCGATGAAGAGGAAAGGAGGATGCTCGAACAGCACCTGGAGTATTTCGAAAAATTCCGCATCATCAAGGAAGACCACATCCACATCAACGACCAGGTCAACCAGCTCCTGCGCCTGGTCGAGACGGCCTCGGGCAAGGCGCTGTCGTCGGCGGACATGGCCCTGCTCCTGAAGGGCTACAAGGTCGCCTACCGCTCCCACGACGGCGATTCCCGCCGGCAGCTGAAAACGGTGCCCGTGGGGGACGTGCGCCGGAAGTTCATCGAGCACCCGATCCGGGTGGCGCGGATCATGGTGGAGGTCTTCGGCGTCACCGACGCGATCGTCCTGGTCACGCTCCTGCTGCACGATGTCCTGGAGGATACGGACACGAGCATGGACGATATCCGGGCCGCGTTCCGCAAGGACGACGTCCGGGGACGGATCCTCAAGGCGCTCGAAATCCTCACCAGGCCGGAGGAGGAGGGGGCCGGGGAGCGCCCGCAGCCGCTCGGGGAGATCGATTACCTCCGCTACGTCGCCGGGTGCCTGACCGCGGGGGACCGTATCCTGCCCGACATGGAAACGTTCGAGTGGCTCCGGGCCATCGTCCCGCTGGCCAAGGCGTGCGACAAGATCCAGAACCGCCGCACCCTGATGGGCCGGAAACCGAAGGGGCGGATCGAGGAGATCTGCCGGAACTGGAATTCATTGCTGATGTTCATGGAATCGAGCAGCCTCCCGGGGGAACACAAGCTGAAGATCCTGGAGGAGTTCAACAAGAGCCTGCTCGAAATCTTCGGCCTGGCCGATCCCGGCCGGCGGGAAAACCGGGAGCGGCTGCTCGGGCGGCTGGAGGAGTTCCTCGGGCGGACCCTCTACGAAAAGGTGAAGGGGGCGCCCGGCGCGGACCTCGGCAGGCTGGATGCGTTCGTCGGCGACAGCCGGAGGATGTTTGAAAAGATCGTGGAAGGCCCCGTGCGCGACATCGAGGTCCGGATGGTCCTGTTCGAGAGGCGGATGCTCCCCGATTTCCTCGGGGAAGCGGGCCTGGACGAAGGGACGGCGGCGGAGATCCTGGACGAGTTCAGCCTGCTCCTGTTCGACCTGTCGGAGGTCGCCTGGTTGAAGGGGAAACGCCAGCTGCTCGGGTTCCAGCAGATCGTCCGCGCCTACCGCAGGAAAATCGCCGACGGCGGCTGGGAGCCGCGGATCCCGGGGATCGTGGAGGACCTGGTCCGCTACACGCAGGGGGACGAGAACGTCCTCCCCCCGATCATCCGGTCCGGGGCGGGCGCGGGGCGCTCCGCCGGGCTGCCGCTCGTCGGGGCGCTGCGGGACGCCTGCCGGCGCCGCAGCAGGAAAAGGAGGGAGCGGGTGGCCGCCCTCCTTCCCCGCGTCGCCATGCTCCCCCTCACCCGCATCTACTGGCTGGAGGGGGACGGGATCCGGAGCGTCGGGCGGGAGGCGGTGGAAGACCGGATCGGCGGGATCGATGTCTCCCGGCAGCCGGACGGCCGGCTGGTCATCCGGCTGCTCACCCCCCTCATCCCCTGACCAGGGGCTTGTAGCGGATGCGGTGGGGCTGGTCCGCCTGGGCCCCGAGGCGGCGCCGGCGGTCCGCCTCGTAGTCCTGGTAGTTCCCCTCGAACCAGACCACCCCGGAATCCCCCTCGAAGGCCAGGATGTGGGTGGCGATCCGGTCCAGGAACCAGCGGTCGTGGCTGATGACGACGGCGCAGCCGGCGAAGGAGAGGAGCGCGTCCTCGAGCGAGCGGAGGGTGTCCACGTCCAGGTCGTTGGTCGGCTCGTCGAGGAGCAGGAGGTTCCCGCCGCTTTTCAGGACCTTCGCCAGGTGGACCCGGTTGCGCTCCCCGCCGGAGAGGTCCCGGACCAGTTTCTGCTGGTCCGACCCCTTGAAGTTGAAGGCCGCGGCGTAGGAGCGGGCGGGGACCTCCCGTTTGCCCAGCGTGAGGATATCGCGGCCGTCGCCGATCTCCTCCCAGACCTGGCGCTCCCCCCGCAGCGCGTCGCGGCTCTGGTCGACATAGGCGATCCGGACCGATTCCCCGATCCGCAGCTCCCCCGCGTCCGGTGTCTCCTCGCCGGTGATCATGCGGAAAAGGGTGGTCTTGCCGGCGCCGTTGGCGCCGATGACGCCCACGATCCCCCCGGGGGGGAGCCGGAAGGAGAGGTCGTCGATCAGGAGCCTGTCCCCGAAGCCCTTGCGCAGGCCTTTGGCCTCGACCACCAGGTCGCCCAGCCTCGGCCCCGGCGGGATGTGGAGGTCGGTGGCCTGGGCCCTCTTCTCGGCGGCCATTTCCTCCGCCAGCAGCTGCTCGTAGGCGTTGAGGCGCGCCTTTCCCTTGGCCTGCCGGGCGCGCGGGGACATGTGGACCCACTCGAGCTCCCGCTGGAGGGTGCGGCGGCGGGCCGACTCCTGCTTTTCCTCCGCCTCGAGGCGCGCCCGCTTCTGGTCGAGCCAGGAGGTGTAGTTCCCCTCCCAGGGGATCCCCGCGCCCCGGTCCAGTTCCAGGATCCACCCGGCCACATTGTCGAGGAAGTAGCGGTCGTGCGTGATGGCGACCACGGTCCCGGGATACTCCTTGAGGAACCGTTCGAGCCAGGCGACCGATTCCGCGTCGAGGTGGTTGGTCGGTTCGTCGAGCAGGAGCAGGTCGGGGCGCTCGAGCAGCAGCCGGCAGAGGGCCACGCGGCGGCGCTCCCCACCCGAAAGCGTGGTGACGTCGGCGTCCCCCGGGGGGAGGCGCAGCGCGTCCATGGCGATCTCGAGGGTGCGGTCGATCTCCCAGCCGTTGCAGGCGTCGATGGCGTCCTGCACCCGCCCCTGCTCGGCCATCAGCCTGTCCATCTCCTCGGGGGAGAGCTCCTCGCCGAAGCGCGCGTTGATGCGGTCGAACGCCTCGAGGAGATCGTGCACCGGGCGCACCCCCTCCTCGACGTTGCCGAGGACGGTTTTGGCCGGGTCGAGCTCCGGTTCCTGCGGCAGGTACCCCACCCGCACCCCTTCGGCCGGCCAGGCCTCCCCGAGGAAGTCCTTGACCACGCCGGCCATGATCTTCAGGAGGGTGCTCTTGCCGGCGCCGTTGGAGCCGATCAGCCCGATCTTGGCCCCGGGCAGGAACGACAGCCAGATGTTCTTCAGAACCTCGCGGTTCGGGGGATAGACCTTGCGCAGGTCCTTCATCACGTACACGTACTGTTGCGCCACTCTCTCTCCTTCGTGCTTACCGCCAGTCGTCGATCTTGACCGACACGGTCGGCACCATGCCGCCCATCATGAAGTAGTTGTTGTTCGACGCGCCGGTGACGACGACCGTGAAGCCGCCGCCCCTCATGCCGAATCCGCCGAACTCCGGCTTCGGCTTGGCCGCCCCGGCGTCGGTCACGAACTCGGTGAACTCCTCCACCGTGTCGTAGCCGGCGTCCCTGACGAAGTTGGCGATCGGCGGGCTCAGCACCGCGATGGTGCCGAACATCGGGTCCTGCTGGGCGTAGATGTCCTTGATGATCTGGGGGTAGTTCATGGTGGAGCCCCAGACGTTGGCCTTCCAGTTCTTGGCGGAGAGGATGCCCCAGCCCATGAACAGGGTGATGATGTTTTCCCCCTTCCGGAAACCGCGCCTCACCGCGAGCGGTTCGAAGGGGGAGTTCTCCTCGTTTTCGGCGATGATGATGTTGGCCAGGTTTACGGGGTTGCCCACCGTGCCCATGTAGGTGGTCCCCACCTTGCCGCAGTTGCCGCCGTTGATGGCCAGCAGGCTCCAGGCCCTCCCGATCACCGTGTTGGCGTGGGCGTAGGGTCCCACGGCGCCGATGTCGGAGTTCAGCCCGATCTCCTCGCGGATCGCGCCGTTGATGACGGCGCCCGCCATGAAGCCGTTGTCGGACACGTTCACCGGCGTCATGCCGGTCGACCCGAGCGCCAGGATGACGGGGAAATGCTCCGGCCTGGCGCCCGCCATGACCGCGTTGACCGCGGCGTCGCGGACGGTGTAGGTCCAGACGTCGCCCGCTTCCGACCCGGGGTTCATTTTGCCCAGGATCTCGTCCGGCTCGTGGCTGGTGGCCTTGAGCATCTCCTCGACCTTGTCCCCGGTCGGCAGGGTGACGGGCAGGAAATCGGTCATCCGCTTCTCGAGGAACAGCTGCTGCAGCTCATCCGGGGTGCCGGTGAAGGTGGCCGGTCCCCGCCCGGGGTCGAGCCGCCCCGTCTTCTTTTCCTCCGCCGTCAGGGGCCGGGTGAGGTGGCCGATGATTTCCTGCATGACGCGCCCGCCCGTGATCGGGTTGTTCCCCTCGACGATCTGCTTGCGGAGCTGGTCGTTGGTCTTGCCCCAGACCGGTCCGCGGAAATACTGGATCCGGAGGTTGGGCATGCCGGCGTTGAGGGCGACCTCGACCTCCTGCTTGTGGAAATCGGAGAGGATGAGGGGGATCGAGGGTTTCCTGAAGCCGTGTTCGATGTCTATGCTGAGGCGGACCGCCCCGGGGGCGCAGACGCTTCAATGTCCCAGGCCGATGATGACGGCGTCCGCCTTTTCCTGGATCTCGGCCCACAGGGCCTTGTCGGGGACATCCATGGAAGGATTCCGCTTGTTGACGATGGTGGTCCTGGGATGGTTGGCCGCGAACCACTCCGTCATGACTTCCATCAGGCGCTCGGTGCCGACGAAACCGGTGTTGACCAGGTAGAGGGTCTTGCCGTCGAGCGTGTCCAGGCGCGGGGCCTGGGCTTTCAGGGTGATCGGGGGCGGGGTGCCCATCGGGCTGAGCACGGTGATCTCGGGCATCTCCACCGCGCCCTTCCCCTGCGCATGGGCCTGGGTGCCCGGGATGCCGGCGCCGCAGGCGAGGCCCAGGCACAGAACCGCGATGATGGCTGTGCGCAACTTCATGCGTCATTCCTCCGCTGTTTCAGGTATGTTCCTTCCGTGCCCCTGTCAGGCCTTCCTTGTCAGGCCTTCTATTTGAATATGCTGCGGAGGGTGTCCTCCAGCCCCTTCCCCGCGTCCCCCCCCGCAGCTTCCCCGTCGCCGCCCCCCAGGACGCTATCCAGGAGACCGCGCGCCCCGCGGGGGTCGAGGACGAAGGCGGGGTCGGACGCGTTCCCGCGGACGAAAAAGGGGATGTCGAGCTTTCCCCCCTTCACCAGCCGGCCCAGGCCGGCGCCGAGCGTCCCCCCCGGTTCGATCGCCGCCCGCATGGCGAAGTCGAGCGCCTGCTCGGGCGAGATCCTCCCGGCGCCCGAGAGGGTTCCCAGCGCCGGTACCACCAGCAGCAGCCGCTCGACCCGGATCCCCTCGGGCGTCATCTCGAAGGCGGTGGAGAGAGTCTCGATCTCGGTATGCTCACCGGGCTGGAGGCCCGCCAGGCGGGCGACCACCGCCAGCCTGCCCGAAAGATCGAATCCCTCCAGGCGGGTCCCGGCCATTTCGGCCGTTCCCCGGATGACGGGGGCGTCGAGCGGGCCTTCGGCCGTCAGCTTCGCGTCGAGGGTGCCCCCTTTGAGGGTCGCCCCCCTGGGGAGCGTCACGCCGAAGGCGGGGAGAAACTCCCCGAGCTCTCCCACCGGCATGGCGGCCCCGTCCAGTCTCAGGTTGAGGTCGGGCGTCTCCCCCCTGGCGTCAAAGCTCCCGGCCAGGGTGGCTGCCGCGGTGCCAAGGCCGATCCGCACCTCCTCCATCGCCCCCCGGCGCACCTCCAGGTCGTAATTGAGGCGGTAATCGAGCGAGACCGGGCTGCCGGCCGGCCTCCCTCCGGGGGCCACCTGGAGCCTTTCGGCCGTGGCGCTGCCCGCGCTTTCGAGCATGCGGCCGTCCGAGGAGGCGGTCCCGCTGAAATCGAGGAGCCCGGAAATCCCCGAACCCTCGCGGACGAAGCCCGATGCGACCAGGTCGAAATCCCGGGCGGTCAGCTCTGCCGCGAACGGCGTCTGCAGGGTGTCCTCCCCGCCGAGCGGTCCGGCCGTCCCTTCCAGGCGTACGTCGCCGCCTCCGGGGAGGGCGGCGGTCAGGGTGAAGGGGAAGGCGGCGGCATGGGAAAGGTTGTCGGCGGCGAGGTTCACGGAGTCGTAGACCGACGGCTTCTCCTCCCCCTCGATGACGGTGACCCGGCCGTCGGAGACCCGGAGCCGCCGGATGAAAACGTCCGGCGCCGCGCCCTCCCCGGTTTCCTCCGTCCGCGTGGGCTCTCCGGCGCCCAGGCTGGAGAAATTCCAGCTCCCGTCGGGGCGGCCGATGAGGCGGATCTCCGGCCTGTCCAGGGTGATGCCCGTGATCCGCACCTGCCGGGAGAAGAGGAGGGGGCGCATCCGGACGCCGATTTTGAGCGAACGGGCGGTCACGAAGGGGGCCGTGCCGAATGCGGGATCCTCCCCGATCTCGAGGCCCTCCACCGCCAGCCTGCCCGACAGCAGGGAAAGGCGGATGGCGCCCATCCGGACCCGCCGGCCGAGCGCCTCCGACAGCCTCGATTCGACCTGGGGCCGGAACCGGTCGGCGTCGATGAGAAACGGAAGCGCCGCGACGATGGCAACGAGGAGGGCCGCGGCCGGGAGGGCCCACTTCAGCGAGCGGGATTTTCTACGGGTGTCTGCCGCCATGGTCTTTTTCGCCCCCAAGGATTTTTGCATTCTCCGCCGGCCGGTGTTCCCTTATAGTATCCTCCGGCGTTCCGGCCTGGAATGCCGGATATAATAAATAATGGGAATCTGGAGAGAATGCCATGAAATATTTCGCAGCGCTTCTGATGATGAAGGACCCCGAAAAGAACCGGACTTTCCGCGAGCAGCATGTCGCTTTCCTGGCCGAAAGGGAGAAGAGCGGGGAGATCTTCGCCCGGGGGAAATTCCTCGACAACAGCGGCGGGCTGGTGATCTACGTGGCCCCCTCGCTCGCGGAGGCCGAAAAGACCGCCGCGGGCGACCCTTACGTGGCCTCGGGCGCGCGCAGCCTGGAAGTCCACGAGTGGGACGTGAAATTCACGCCGGCGGCCCGGGAGGGGTAAGAGCGGCTATCCCGGGGGGGTGCGGGAGAACCGGTTCTCCAGCTCCCGGATCTTCCCGACCCGGCGCAGGTGCCGTTCCTCGCGGCTGAATTCGGCGCCCAGGTAGAGCCAGACGATGTCCTGGGCCAGGGCGGAGGCGATGATGCGGGCCCCCAGCACCAGGACGTTCATGTCGTCGTGCTCCACCCCCTGGTGGGCGGAGTAGCAGTCGTGGCAGACGCCGGCCCGGATCCCCGGGATCTTGTTGACGGCGACCACGGCGCCGACCCCGCTGCCGCAGATCAGGATGCCGCGTTCCGCCTCCCCCCCGACGACGGCCGTTCCGACCGCCTCGGCGATGTCGGGGTAATCCACCGGCTCGGCGCCGTCGGTGCCGGCGTCGATCACCTCGTGCCCCATCGACCGGACGTGGGCCAGCAGGGTCTGTTTCAGCTCAAATCCGGCATGGTCTGCCCCGAGCACAACTCGCATATTCGATCTCCTCGCGAAGCCGCATTATAGCGTCCCGGCCGGGGAAATTGCAGGGCGTTTGCGGCCGGAGGGCGATTTTCCGCGCCCGGCGCCGGCGTGGTTTGGTTTGACATCCGCGGCGGCGCCATCTACATTTGGCTCTTGGCGCGTTCTTGCGGTTTCCCCCGTCAAATTTTGGAGAATGTTCATGAGTCCTGACATGCCGGCGGCATCCTCATCCTCCACGCTGGACCGGATGTGCGTGAATTCCATCCGGGCCCTTTCGATCGACGCGGTCCAGAAGGCCAACAGCGGCCACCCGGGGCTGCCCCTCGGCGCCGCCCCGATGGCCTACGTCCTCTGGACCCGGTTCCTCAGGCACAACCCGGCCGACCCCGGGTGGTGGGACCGCGACCGCTTCGTGCTCAGCGCCGGGCACGGGTCGATGCTGCTCTACAGCCTGCTGCACCTGACCGGCTACGACCTCCCGCTCGCGGAGATCGAGAATTTCCGGCAGTGGGGGAGCCGGACCCCGGGTCATCCCGAGCGGGGCCACGCCCCGGGGGTGGAGGTGACGACCGGGCCCCTGGGACAGGGGCTGGCCAACGGGGTGGGGATGGCGATGGCGGAAGCCCACCTGGCGGCGCGCTTCAACCGCCCGGGGCACGATATCGTCGACCACCACACCTGGGTCCTGGCGGGGGACGGCGACCTCATGGAGGGGGTGGCGGCCGAGGCGGCCTCGCTCGCCGGCACCCTCCGGCTCGGCAAGCTCGTCTGCCTCTACGACGACAACCGCGTCTGCCTGGCGGGCACGACCAACCTTTCCTTCGGCGAGGACCGGGCCGCGCGCTTCGAAGCCTACGGCTGGCACACGGTGAGGGTCGAAGACGGGAACGACCTGGAGGCGATCTCCGCGGCGCTCGCGGCGGCGAAGGCCGAAACCGCGCGTCCCTCCCTGGTCCTGGTCCGGACGGAGATCGGGTACGGGTCCCCCGCCAAGCAGGGGTCCTTCGAGTCGCACGGTTCCCCCCTCGGGGCCGAGGAGGTGAAGCGGACCAAGCGGGCGCTCGGCTGGCCCGAGGAGCCCCCGTTTTACCTGCCCGGGGAGGCGGTCCAGTTTTTCCGCCGGTCGGCCGATGCGGGCCGGGAGGCCGAGGCCGGGTGGCGCCGGCGGATGGCGGCCTACGCGGCCGAATTCCCCGCGGAAGCGCGCGAGTTCGAGAGGGCGATGAGGGGCGAAAGGCCCGCCGGGTGGGAGCGGAGCCTCCCCGTCTTCGCCGCCGACCCGAAGGGGATGGCGACGCGGGCGGCTTCGGGCAAGGTGATCAACGCCATCGCCCCCGTGCTGCCGGCCCTCTTCGGGGGGTCGGCCGACCTGAACCCCTCGACGAAGACCGTCATCAAGGACGGGGGGGATTTCGGGGCCCCCGGCAGCCGGCCGGATAACCTCCAGGGGGAGGTGGGCGGCCCGTGGGGGTACGAGGGGCGCAACATCCACTTCGGCGTGCGCGAACACGCCATGGGAGCGGCGGCCGTCGGCATGGCGGCCCACGGGGGAGTGATCCCCTACACGGCCACCTTCTTCGTCTTTTCCGATTACATGCGCCCGCCGATGCGGCTGGCTGCCCTGATGGAACTGGGCGTCGTCTTCGTCTTCACCCACGACAGCGTCGGCGTCGGCGAGGACGGTCCTACCCACCAGCCGGTGGAGCACCTGGCCGCGCTGCGGGCCATCCCGGGCCTCTGCGTGATCCGCCCCTCGGACGCCAACGAGACGGCCGAAGCCTGGCGCGTGGCGGTGGAAAACCGCCGCCGCCCCGTCGCGCTGGTCCTCACCCGGCAGGACACGCCGGTCCTGGACCGCGCGCTCTACGCCCCGGCTTCGCTCCTGGCCCGGGGGGCGTACGTGCTGGCCGACGCGAAGGGGGGGCGCCCGGAGCTGATCCTGATCGCCAGCGGTTCGGAGGTGGGGCTGGTGGTGGAGGCGCAGCTGAGGCTCGAACAGAAGGGGATAGCGGTGCGCGCGGTGTCGATGCCGAGCTGGGAGCTGTTCGACGCCCAGCCCGGGGAGTACCGCGAGGAGGTGCTCCCCCGCGCGGTGCGCGCCCGACTCGCCGTGGAGGCCGGGATCTCCCAGGGGTGGCACAGGTACGTGGGGGACGCGGGGGACATCCTCGCCCTGGACCGCTTCGGGGCTTCCGCCCCCGGCGACACGGTGTTCGGGAAATTGGGCTTCACGGTGGACGCCGTCGTGGAGCGTGCCCTGCGGCTGGTCGGGAAATAGCTAGTCCCGCCCCAGGCGCCTCAGCAGCCTCCGGGCCTGGCCGTGGGAGTCTTCCGTTTCCGGCAGCGAGAGCACGGCCCTCAGTTCCCGCTCCGCCGCCGCCGGCCGGTGCAGCCAGAGGTGGATCTTCCCGAGCGAGAGGTGGGAGAGGGCCTTTTCCTCCGTCCCGGTCAGCGGGTCGGCGAGGCAGAGCCGGAACCGCTCCGCGGCCAGGTCGTGCCGCTCCATGTGCATCAGCTGGGTGGCGAGGTGGAACCGGAACTCCCCGAGGGGGATCCGGTCGAAATTGGGCCGCCCCTGCTCCACCTGCCGCTCGATCCGCACGAACGTCCGCGCCGCCTCCTCCCTCATCCCCGCCAGCTGCTCGATCTGCGCCACGCTGAGGGCCAGGAGAAAGCTCCTGGGGAATTTCCCGTGCAGGGCGCGGGCGATCTTCAGCCCCTCGGCGTAGCGCTTTTCGCGGACTTCGAGGATCATCCGGATCAGGGAGGCCTCGTCGCGGGCGACCGTCCCCTTTTCCGAGGCCAGCCGGACGTGTTCCATCCCCAGCTCCCGGTCGCCGCCCAGTCCGATGACGACCGTCATCCACTTCACGTACCAGGGGACGCTGCAGGCGATGTACTCGTAGACCCCGGTGATCAGGTAGGCGTCGTAATAGGCGGGGTCCTCCCCGATCAATCCCCTGGCGAGGCCGTAGGCTTTCCGGCCGCTGCGGAAGGCCTCGCGCAGGGAGTGATCGATCGTGATGGCGAAGGAGGCGCGCAGCCCGGCCGCGGTGGCCAGGTAGTAGCGCGCGTCCCGGTCCCCGGGCGACGGCTCCAGGATGGCCGCGGCGAGGTTCTCGCTCCTGGAGATTTCGCCGAGGAACGCCGCCCGTTCCCCCTCCGGCATGACCAGGTCGGTCTTCGCGGCGAAATGGGAGGCGGACACGAAGCGGTGGAGCGTGAGGTCCTGCCGCCGCGCCATCTCCTCCATCCAGCGGATCGAGGCCAGGTAGAGGGGGGGCGCCGGGTGGGCGGGGTATTCCCTCTCGAGGGCGAGGAAAAGGTCCCGGGCCGGGGCGTAGTCCTGGTTGAAGATGTGGGCGAACCCCTCCCGGGCCCTTTCGACGAAGCGCGCCTCGCGCAGGTCGCGGGCCGGCAGCGCGGAGGCCGGTCCCAGGCAGAGGGACGCAAGGAGAAGGCGGAAGATCAAAACACGCATGGAAACCCCGATCCGGTGCTCCCGTGGATTCTACCGCAACCGGCGGCGCGGCGGGGGGCGATTCGCCGGAATTTCCGATCTTGATAATGAACAAGGATTCCTTGTTCCGTTTCCGGGCGTTC